>JAGOBN010000620.1 GCA_017999235.1 Anaerolineales bacterium
CTGAGCCAAGCGTGAAAGACGGCATGACGCCCGTGGTCATCCCGGTGGCGCCCAGCGTCCCCCAGGTGTTGACCAGGATGCGGAAGACCGGCTTCTCCAGGCCGAAGCGCATGATGACGGTGTCATCCTGGGCGTGGATCACCAGCGAGTGGCCGCGCCCGCCGAAGTTGATCAGCTCCAGGCTGCGCTCGCAGCCGGCCTCCCAGCCGTCGGCTTCATACCAGCCCAGCACGGTAGTGAGCTTCTCCCCCGAGAGCGGCTCAGCGCGCCCCACCCCGTCCAGGCGCGCCACCAGGATGCGGGCTGCGGCCGGCACGCTGATCCCGCACATCTGCGCCAGCTGCTGCGGGCTTTTGCCCACCGCCTGCGGGTTGATCAGGTGGCCGGCCGAGAACAGCAGTTCGCCCAGCGCCCGCTTCTGGGCGTCGTCCACGAAGTACGCGCCTTCGGCCTGCAGCAGCTCGGCTAATTGCGCCGCGATCGGCTTATCGGCCACCACGGCCTGCTCGGTGGCGCAGATGACCGAATGATCGAAGGCCTTCGACGCCACAATGTATTTGGCCGCGCGCGCCAGGTCCGCCGAGCGGTCCACGTAGACCGGCACATTGCCGGGGCCGACACCGTAGGCCGGCTTGCCCACCGAGTGCGCGGCCCGCACCATGTCCGCGCCGCCGGTGGCCAGGATCACGGCCACATATTTGTGCTTCATTAATTCCTGCGTGCCGGGCAGGGTCACGCGCGTCATACAGCTGACCAAGCCCTTGGGCATGCCGGCCCGCTCGCCGGCCTCGGCCATCAGGCGCGCGGTCTCGGCGCAGACCTTGGCGGCCGAGGGATGCGGCGCCACCACAATGGCATTGCGGGCCTTGACCGCGATCAGGGTCTTGAACATCACGGTCGAGGTGGGATTGGTGCTGGGCGTCAGCGCCGCCACCACGCCCATCGGCCAGGCGATGTCGTACACCCTCTTGCGCGCGTCATGGCGGATCACGCCTACCGTGGGGATATCTTTGATGGCGTCCCACAGCAGCTGCGACGCGAGCAAGTTCTTAAGCGTCTTATGCTCGGGCACGCCGTAGCCGGTCTCGGCGGCGGCCTGCCGGCCCAGGCGCTCGGCGGCGGCGGCGGCGGCCTCCGCCATGGCCGCGCAGATGCGGTCCACCTCCGCCTGCGAGGCGTGCAGGAACTGCCGCTGGGCGTCGCGGGCGGCCGTGGCGAGATCGCGGGCCTCTTGAATAGAGAGCAGATCGTTATCCATGGGGGTTAGAACTTGATCGGGTTCTGCGCCACCTCGACCACCATATCGCGGAAGGCGAGGGTGGCCGCCTTGCAGGCCGGCTGATCGCCGGTGAGCATGACGCCCATATAGTTCGTCTCCGAGGGCGGCATGGTCAAAGCCGCGATGCTCACCGCCGCCGCCTTCAAAGCCGCGTCCAGGGCCACCAAGCCTTCCATCGGCGGGGCCACCAGGTAGGCGATGGGGGCGCCGGCCGGGATATTGCAGACCTTGGAGAGATACGAGCCGGTGCGCGAGATCAGGTGCGGGAAGAACGCGATCGAAGCGTCCTCGTTGGCCGAATACCAGATGGCCTCGGACTTCATGTAGGCCAGGGCCGCGTTTAAGCCGGCGCGCACCTCGGCCGGGTTGGGGCCGGCGATGATGGCCATAATCTCGCCCGAGATCAGGCCGGAGGCGTGTTTGGCGCCGGCGTAGAACGAGCGGGCGTACACCACCTCGACGTCCGCCATCTTGGTGGCTTCGTCCACCGCGACATAGGTGGCGTCGTCGTTGTCGGCCGTGATCAGGCCGAGCGAGCGCTGGTGCGGGGCGAGCTTCAGGTGCTCGGCGAAGTTCCGGTCCACGTTCGGGATCAGGCGCACCGCCAGCGGCGTGGCGTAAATGGGATCGAGGACTGCCATGGGTCCCTCCTGTTCGATACTAGGCGTTAGGGATTAGGGGTTAGGGGTTAGGTTGTTGGTAATCCCCGACCTCTAATCCCTAGTCCCTAATTCATTTCGTCGCCAGCTTCAACTTCACGCCGGACGCCTGATACTGCCGCATCTTCTGCGCGATCTGCACGACGAAGGCGCCGGCCTCCAGCGGGTTGGTGCCGCCGTTCTCAAAGATATTGCAGACCACGTCGCGGTCGGCGTCCGTGTCGCCGGCCTTGGGCCGGAAGGCCAGGTACGCGCTCATGCTCTCGGCGCGGCCCAGGCCCGGCCGCTCGCCGATCAGCAGCACCACCACGTCCGGCCGCAGCGCCTCGCCGATGTCGTTCAGCACGCCCACCCGGCAATACTTGATAAAGAACGGCGTCCCCAGCGTCAGGCCGGCCGCCTGGAAGCCCTGTTTCATCACCGGCAACATCTGGCGCAGGTTAGCCTCCACCGCCGCCGCGCTCAGCCCGTCCCCGACCACAATTTGCACGTTGGGGCTTTTGACACAGCGCTCGGCCAGCGTCCGTTTGGCGTCGTCGTTCAGCAGCCGGCCCAAATCGGGCCGCAGCAGGTATTCCTGTTTGCCGCCGGTGACCCGAGTCTGAACCGTGAACAGTCCGAACTCGTCCAGCAGCTTCTGATCCACGTCGCGGTAGAGCGCGTCCTGCGTCACCGCATGGTCGGATTGAAAGAGCAGCAGCGAGGCGGTGGTGTAACGCGGGCCGGCCCGGCCCACCCCAATCCGGGAGGTGGTGGACGCGACCAAAGCCTGCAAGCCGGCCGGGTCCTTCGGATTCTTGACGCGCGGCTGATAGCGCCGCTCCGGGGCGGTGGGGTCGGGCAGGTCAATACTGAGATCGGCATGCGGGCCGGCGGCTTGCGCCGGCTGATCGGGCGCGGGCGCGGTTGTAACAGCGGGCGCCGGCGCCGCCGGTATGCCCGGCGCTTTGACCGCGCCGGCGGCCACCAACTCCTTGACGACGGCTTCGACGATGGCGGCGAGTTGAGCGTCAGTCATGGCCGGCTCCTTTAGCGCTTCAGGAAGAACGACGCATCGCCGGCCTTATCGGTCAGCACCCCGTTCTTCATCAAGCCCAGATCTTCCAGCCAGCGCTCAAACTCCGGCGCCGGCCGCAGCTTGAAGAGCTGGCGCAGGGTCGGCGCATCGTGGTAGCTCGTGCACTGGTAGGACAGCATCGAGTCATCGCCCATCGGCAAGCCCATGAAGTAGTTGCAGCCGGCGGCCGTGAGCATGACGGCCAGG
>JAGOBN010000621.1 GCA_017999235.1 Anaerolineales bacterium
CTGCGTGGCGGAGGCGATGGGGGTGCCGGCCAATATTATGCACCTGCCGGCGCGCAATGAAGTGGTGCACGCCTACTCGTCCCACGCTAAAGTGAAGCGCGTCTTTGGCGTGGAACCGCGTTACAGCCTGCCCGAAGGCCTGGCGCGCATGGCCGCCTGGGTGCGGGTCGTGGGCGCGCGCAGCACGCCCCAGTTTCAGAATATTGAAATCTCCCAGAAGCTCCCGCCGAGCTGGTTGAATGCGTGAGACTATGCCGCTGCCGCCGATCACCGTGGTCGTCCTGAATACCAACCGACGCGACGACACACTGGCCTGTCTTGGATCGCTGGCCGCCAGCACCTATCCGCGCCTGCAAGTGATGGTGCTGGATAATAGTTCTACCGATGGTTCGACCGACGCGATCCGGGCGCAGTTTCCGGCCGTGCAGGTAGTGCCGTTGGCCGAGAATCTGGGCTACGCCGGCAACAACAATGTCGGCCTGCGGCTGGCGTTGGAGCAGGGCGCCGAGTGGGTGTTTGTGCTAAATGAAGATACCTGGGTGGCGCCCGATTGTCTGACGCGCTTGCTGACGGCCGCGCAGGCGGATCCGCGGATTGGCGTAGCGGGGCCGATGGTGCATACCTTTGAGACGGGGGAGATCAGCTCGGCCGGCGGGATCGTGGATTGGGCCCGCGCCGATGCCGTTAACGTGGGCATGGGGGAGCGCGACCAGGGCCAGTACCCCAGCCGGGCCGTGGACTTTATCAACGGCTGCGGCCTGCTGATCTCGCGGCCGGCGTTGCAGGCGGCCGGCGTGCTGGACGCAACGTTCTTTATCTATTGGGAAGAGACCGATTGGTGCGCGCGCGTTAAGCGGGCCGGTTTCACACTCTGGTTTGAGGCCAGCGCCCTCATGCGTCATAAGGCGCCTATCCGGCACGAGGCCTTCGGGCCTTCCACACTGTATTACGCCACCCGCAATCGGCTGCGCTTTTTTGCCCGGCACGCGCCCTGGCCGGCGAAGGCCGGGATCTGCGCCAAGGCTTTTATCGGGGCGGTCCGCGGCATTTGGAAGCACCGGCAGGCCGGCCGCAGGGAGCATGCGCGCGCCACCCAATGGGCGCTCTGGCACGCGCTGACGCGGCGCTGGGGCAAGGCCGACGCCCGCTTGTGGCGCTCGGATGCTTCCGACCGCACTCTGCAATCGTCGAGCCGGCCGACCGCGCCCTCCGCCTGAGCGCCCCCGATGCGCCTCCTCTTCCTCTCCCGCTGGTTCCCTTATCCGGCCGATAACGGCGCGAAGCTGCGCGTCCTCAACTTGCTGCGCCAGTTGGCGGCCTGGCACACCGTGCACCTGATTTCCTTCACGAGTGAGCCGGTCAGTTCGGAAGGCTGGGCGGCTCTGCGCGCCCTCTGCCAACAGGTGGATACCGTCCAATACCGGCCGTTCCAACCCTGGACCCGCCGCGCTCTGGCGGGCCTGTTTGACGCGCGGCCCCGGTCCGTGCTGGCCACGCACAGTCCGGACCTGACGGCGCTCGTGCAGCGCGCCGCCCGTGAGTATTCGTTTGATATCGTGCTCGCGTCGGAAATCGATATGGCGCCGTATGCGCTGGAGGTGGACGCCTCGGCGCGCGTCCTTGAGGAACTGGAGATCACCACCGTGCACGAACAATTCCAGCTGGCGCGCGGGCTGGCGCGCCGGCTGCGGGCCGGACTGACGTGGTGGAAGCTGAAGCGCTATGTGCGCGGCTTGCTGACGACTTTTGACCTGTGCACGGTGGTCTCGGAGCGGGAACGCGAGACAGTCGCGCGGCTGGCGCCCGCAGGTGCCGTGGTGGAAGTGGTGCCAAACGGCGTCGACCTGACAGGTTACCAGATCGGCCTGGCCAAGCCCGTGCCAGATACGCTGATTTACTCCGGGGCGCTGACGTATGCGGCGAACCTGGACGCTGTGGTGTATTTTTTGAATGAGATCTTCCCCCGCATTCAAGCGGCGCGGCCGGGCATTCAGTTGACGGTGACTGGCCGGCTGGAGGGAGTGGCGCTGGGGCGCCTGCCCTCAATTCCGGGGGTGACTTACTCGGGCTATGTGCCGGATATCCGGCCGGTGATTGCCGGCCACTGGGCCAGCGTGGTGCCGCTCCGGATAGGCGGCGGCACACGGCTCAAAATTCTGGAAGCCCTGGCTTTGGGCACTCCCGTGATTGCCACCCGCAAAGGCGCCGAAGGCCTGGAGTTGATCCCGGGCCGAGATGTGCTCATCGCCGATACGCCAGCGGAATTTACCGAAGCCACGGTCAGCTTGCTGGCCGATCCGGTGTTGCGGGACCGGTTAGCCCGCCACGGGCGCGCCATCGTGGCGGAGCGTTATGATTGGGCCACGATTGGTCGGCAATTTGCCGATCGCTTGGCAGAACTGCCGGCGGCGGCGGGGGCGAGCCGCGCCACCCTGCTGCGCCGGCTGGCCGGCTAACCCGTCATGTTCAAGCGGTTGACCGCTGCCTCTTTCGATGGAAGTAAGCGTCTGGCAGGACTCGGGCGGTTGCTGTTTGTGGCGGCCGTGTTGAGCGGAGCGGGGGGGCTCGGGGTGGCGGCGCCCTGGCTGGCCAAGCGCTTTGACCCATGGTTGCTTGTCCCGGTGGCGGCGCTCCCCCTCGGTTTTCTAAGCCTGACCATTTTGCTCAGGCACTGGGATTGGATGCCGCTGGTGATCTTGTTCGCGGCGGCTTTCATTCCGTTGGGTTTGCCGACCGGAACCGGCAGCCGGTTGGTGGACAGCCTCCTGCTCACCGGGGGCTTCGCCGGGCTGTGGCTCCTCCGCATGATCACGGTCGAGAAGCGCCTGGTACTGCGGCCCAGTTTCCTCAACCTGCCCCTGCTCCTGTTTATGGCCCTGACCTTGTGGTCGGTCGGCTGGAGCATTCTCTACCGCGACCCGCTGGTCTGGGCCTCCAACTCGTTCGTCATTGTGCAGGCGGCTTCGGGCGTCACCAACATCTTGCTGTGCACGGCTTTCCTGATGGTCTACAACTTCATCTCCGATGCCCGCCCGCTTCAGATGTTGACGGGTATCATGTTGGCCGCGGCGGCGGTCGGGCTGGTGGCGCGCTACGACTTGATCCCGGCCAGTATCGGCAACTTGGTCATCAACGTCGGCGGGCTGTTTACTATGTGGTGTATCGCCCTGGGGGCGGGGCTGGCACTGTACTGCCGCCGCT
>JAGOBN010000622.1 GCA_017999235.1 Anaerolineales bacterium
GCCGGCCGGCTGCAGCTGATTAATCCGGCCGGGGTGCGCCTGTTCACGGATGTGGAGACCAAGCTCGGGCTGCCGCTGCCGGCCGGCCGGGGGTACGATGAATTAGTGGACGCCTTAGCCCGCAGCCGCGCGGAGGCGCCGAGCGGACTGAACGTCCTGCAAATCGCTTGGCCGGACCGCCGGGTCTTCAACGTGATGATCTCGCCCGTGGAACAGGGCGGTCAGGTGGCCGTCCTGCATGACGTGACCCAGTTCAAAGACTTGGAGCGGGTCAAAAACGAATTCCTGGCCACGGCCTCGCATGATCTCAAGAACCCCCTGACCGCCATCATCGGCTATGGCGATTTGTTGGAGCGCGTCGGCCCCCTCACCGCGCAGCAGACCGCCTTTTTGGGGCGGATCAAGGGCGCTTCCCAGCAGATGTTTGAGCTGGTGCAGGGGCTGCTGGAGCTGGCGCGCATGGATATGGGGATTGAGCTTAAGCTGGAACCGGTGGAGCTGGGCGGTCTGGCGGCCGAGATTGCCGATGAATTCCGGACGCAGGCCGGCGCTAAACAGCAGACGCTGCACCTGCACCGCGGCCCCGGCCTGGCGGCCGCCCGGCTGGATGCCGCCCGAATGCGTCAGGCGCTGCGCAACTTGGTGGGCAATGCGGTCAAATACACCCCCGCCGGCGGCCGGATTGAGCTGGCGGTGACGCCGCAGGCGGACCGGGTGCAGCTCCAGGTGCGGGATAATGGGCTGGGGATCCCCGCCGCCGATCTGCCGTATATCTTTGACAAGTTCTACCGCGTCCAGGCCGACGACCGGCGCCAGATCGAAGGCAGCGGGTTGGGCTTGGCCATCGTTAAAACCATCGTGGAGCAGCAGGCCGGCGCCATCGCCGTCGAAAGTTCGGTGGGGCAAGGGACCTGCTTTACTGTTACATTCCCGTTGGTTTCGGACGCGCCCGCCTAAGCACAATCCCCGCAATTCGGGTATCGTTGCCGCAGCCCTTAGCTGGGAGAATATGGGTTATGGCCAATTTGTCCGGTCAGCCTGATGTCATGGGGGGGCAAGCCCGCCGCGCCGCCTGGGGGGCGGCCCTGATGCTGGCAGCGGCCTCCGTCTATACGCTCTTCTCCTTCTGGCTGACCGGCCACACGCCGGGCTGGCAGCTGGCGGCTCAGACCGGCGTGATGGCCGCCTACTGCGTGGCCGTGGCGGCGGGCTGGTGGCTGGCCGGCCGCGGCCGGCTGGCGCTGGCCGGCTGGCTGATTAACGGCGCGCTGTGGGTGACGACCACGGCCCTGGCTTTTCTCATTCAAGATTTGGGCTGGGTCATGGCCACTATCGCCGTCGTGTTGACGGCGGCGGTCACGGCCCTGATGCTCAGCGGGCCGGCCGTCACCCGCGCCATTGTCCTGAGTCTGGGGGTGGGAAGCCTCATCCTGCTGGCCGATCTGTTCGGCTGGCAGCTCTGGCCGCGGCAGACGATCCCCGCCCTGCAAGTGGCGGCCCCGGTCATCGCCGGCGCGTTGGTGCTGGCCTATGTGGGCCTCATCGCCCGGCAATTCCCCCGCTATGCGCTCCGCACTAAATTGTTGATCGGCTTCGTGACCGTGGTGGCGCTGGCGGTGGTGGCGCTGGCGGCGGTCACCGGCTACGTCATCCGCACCGAATTATCCCGGCAGGCCGGCTTGCAGGTGGCGGTGCTGGCCGCGGCCCGCGCCGCTGAAGTGGCCGCCGCGCTCGAACGTCAGATTGACGCGGTGCGCGTGATCAGCCTGAACAAGTTTGTGCAGGATAGTCTGGCGGCCGCCAGCCAGACGGCCCCGGAGGCCGCGCAGCGGCAGGCGCTCGATGAGCAGTGGCGCGCCGCCGGCGACGCGGACGCCCTGATCACGGGCGTGGTGCAGAATGAGCTGGCCGCTGAACTGCGCGAGTTTCAGCGCACGTTTCCCAATCACGTGGAGGTGTTTGTCACCGACCGCGCCGGCGCGGTGGTGGCCGCCGGCGCCCGCCCCACCGACTACGACCAATCCGACGAAATCTGGTGGCAGACGGCCCTGCGCGCCGGCTTGTATCTCGGCCAGCCGGAATACGACGCCAGCAGCCGCACCATTGGCTTGGTCGTGGCCCTGCCCGTGCCGGCGCACGACCAGACCAGCCTCGTCGGCGTCGTCCGCACCACGCTCAGCCTGGAAGTGTTCTCCGGCCCGCTGCTCAGCGGCCAGTTTGGTGAGACCGGCGACACGGAAGTGTATCTGCCGTCGGGCCTGATGCTGGACGCGGCGCCCGGCGGCGAACGCCGCGTGTGGGTGACGCCGGCGACCTTCGACCGGCGGGGGCTGGTGCTCGCGGCGCCGGCCTATCAAGAGACGACGGCGCAAGGCGTGGTGAGCTTGGTCAGCAACGGCCCGATCCGGGCGGAGGCGGACGCGCCGGCGGAGATCGCGCAAGCGATTAATGAGCTGGGGTGGTTCACGGTGGCGCATCAGAGCCGCGCGGAGGCGCTGCAGGTGGCGGAGGCCGCGACGCGCGCCACCCTGTTCACCGCCTTCGCCTCCTTGATTGCGGCCGGCCTGGCCGCGCTCTTCCTCTCCCAGCAGCTGACGCGCCCGCTGATGGGTTTGACGGCCGTGGCGGCCCAGGTCTCCGGCGGCGACCTGACCGTGCAGGCGCCGGTGGAAACCGAAGATGAGATCGGCGCGCTGGCGACGACATTCAATGTCATGACCACGCAGCTGCGCGAGACCCTGGAGAGCTTGGAGCGGCGCGTGGCGGCCCGCACCCGGGCGCTGACCGCCAGCGCCGATGTCAGCCGGCGCCTGGCCGTGATTGCCGACGAGCCGACCTTAGTGCAGACGGTGGTGGATGAGATCCAGAAGGCGTTTGGCTTCTACCACGCGCATATTTATCTCTGGGATGCCGGGCATGAGAACCTGATCATGGCGGGCGGCACGGGGGAGGCCGGCCAAACCATGCTGGCGCGCGGCCACCGCCTGACGCGCGGCCGCGGCCTGGTGGGGCAGGCGGCGGAAACGGGCGCGGCCGTGGTCGTCGCGGATACGGCGCAAAGCCCGGTCTGGGTGGCCAACCCGCTGCTGCCGGAGACACGCTCCGAAGCGGCCGTGCCGATCACGCCGGGCGCGGAAGGTCTGGGCGTGTTGGACGTGCAGCACAACCAAGTCGGCGGCTTTTCAGCCGAGGACGTGGAG
>JAGOBN010000001.1:0-8499 GCA_017999235.1 Anaerolineales bacterium
GGCCTGGCCCGGCCCGCCGGCCAGCAGGAACAGCGCGTCCGGGCGCGGGCTGCGGCTGACGGCCGGGACGACGGCCACGCGCAGGCCGATCTGGCGTCCGCCGGGCTGGGCGCGGTCCTCGGGCACGGTCAACGTCCCGCATTGCGCCTTCACCTGGCCGGCGCCCGGCGCGGACAAAAGACAATCGGTCAGCGCCAGGGTGCGCGCCGGCGCGGCGGGATCGCCGGCGGTGGTTCCGCAGGCGGCCAGCGCCAGCGCGCACCCGAGCAGCCAGAGATAACGAGCCATGGGGGGCGGTTAGCTGCTCGACGGGGTCGGCAGGTACGGCATGATGGCGCGCGCCAGGTTCTGGGTGGGCATGGTCTGCAGCCAGACGCGGCCCGGGCCGCGCAGGGTGGCCAGGAACAAGCCCTCGCCGCCGAAGAGGATGTTGCTGAAGCCCTTGACCATTTCCACATCGAAGCCGACCGTGGGCTCGTACATGGCGACGTGGCCGGTGTCCACCTTCAAGACCTGGTTGGCTTCCAGCGTGTATTCCACAATCTCGCCGTCCAGACACACAAAGGCCAGGCCGGGGCCGGTGACCTTCTGCATGATGAAGCCTTCGCCGCCAAACAGGCCGGCGCCTAGCTTGCGCCGGAAGTGGATGTCCAGGCCCACGGTCTTTTCGGCGCACAGGAAGGCCGTCTTCTGGCAGATCATCTGCTGGCCGTCGGCCAAGCTCACCGGCACAATCTTGCCCGGGAAGTCCGAGGCGAAGGCCACCACACCCTTGCCGTTCAGGCTGGTGTATTCCACCAGGAACAGGCTTTCACCCGAGACGGCGCGCTTGAGGATGCCGCCCAGCCCGCCACCGCGCCCGCTGGTCTTCATGTCGATGTTGGCGCTCATCCAGGCCATGCCGCCGCTTTCGGAGTAGACGGTCTCGCCGGGATCGAGCTCCATGATCACGGCCTGCAGCGTCGAGCCGATGATCTTGTATTCCATGCCGGTGACGCCCTTGCCGGTGGCGGTGACGGTGGGATCGGGCAGATCGAGACGGTTGTTCATGCCGAAGCTCCTTTGAGTGGATTTAGGGACGCGCCGATTATACAGTCAGCCTTGGACCGCTTGGCCGACAGCCGGCTCCCAGCCGCCCCGCAGGTGCCGGCCAGCGCGCCGTCAGCGGGAGCCGGGGCGGTCAGGGACTGGACCCGGTCTGACCCCGTTCGGCCGGCCCAGTGAGTCAGGTACAATGGAGTGAGGCACCGGCCTGAGTCTGATACTTCTATATAGGTGCGGATATGCTGGCAAATGAGGCCGCGACCGGCGGCGTTCTGGGTTTAGACGACCCCAAGCTGTATCTCAACCGCGAACTAAGCCTGTTGGAGTTCTGCCGGCGGGTGCTGGAGGAGGCTCAGGATCCCACCAACCCGCTGCTCGAGCGGGTTAAATTCCTCTCGATCGTGGGCTCCAACTTGGACGAGTTCTTCATGGTGCGGGTGGCCGGCCTGCGCCAGCAGGTGGACGCCGGCGTGGTGGAGTTCTCGCCGGACGGCCTGACGCCGGCCGAGCAGCTGGTGGTCATCCGCAAGGCCGCGCTCAGGCTCATGCAGGACGCGCGCGCCTGCTGGCGCAAGGACCTGTGGCCGGGGCTGGGGGAGGCCGGCATTCAGATCCTGGAGTATGGGACCCTGACGCCGGCGCAGAAGTCCAAGGTCGATCAGTACTTCGACGAAGTGGTCTTTCCGGTGCTGACGCCCCTGGCCTTTGACCCCGGCCGGCCGTTCCCGCACATCTCCAACCTCAGCCTCAACCTGGCTGTGCTCATCCGCGATAAATCCAAGCAGGAGCGCTTTGCGCGCCTAAAGGTCCCCAACACCCTGCCGCGCCTGGTCCCCATCAAGCGCTCGTCGGGCGGGACGCGCAAAGACGGCACCGTGCCGTACAGCCACTACTTTGTCTGGCTGGAGCAGGTGATCGCCGCGCACCTGGATAAGCTCTTCCCCGGCATGCAGGTGGTGGAGGCCCATCCCTTCCACGTCACCCGCGACGCCGATATCGTCATTCAAGAGCTGGAAGCCGCCGACCTGTTGGAGACGATGGAGCAGGGCGTGCGCCAGCGGCGCTTCGGCTCGGTGGTGCGCCTGAAGATCATGGAGACGATGCCCGAGCATCTGCGCGACCTGCTGGTGGAGAACCTGGAAGTCGATCGGCGCGATATCTACACACTGGAGGCGCCGCTCGGCGTGAGCGATCTGCGGGCGCTCTACGGCATCGAGCGCTACGACTTGAAAGACACGCCTTTCGCGCCGGCGCTGCCGGCGCCCCTCAACAGCAAGCGCTTCGACGGCGACCTGTTCGCGGCCATCCGCGCCAAGGATATCCTGTTTCATCACCCGTATGATTCGTTCAAGCCGGTGGTGGAGTTTCTGCAGCAGGCTGCGCGCGACCCCGATGTGCTGGCCATCAAGCAGACGCTCTATCGCGTGGGCCGCAATTCCCCGGTGGTGGAGGCCCTGCTGGAAGCCAGCGAGTCCGGCAAACAGGTGGCCGTGCTGGTGGAGCTGAAGGCGCGCTTTGACGAGGAGAGCAATATCGGCTGGGCGCGCAAGCTGGAAGCGGCCGGCGTCCACGTGGTGTACGGCCTGCTGGGCCTCAAGACCCACTCCAAAATCGCGATGGTGGTCCGCAAGGAGGGCGAAGGCATCCGGCGCTACGTGCATCTGGCCACCGGCAATTACAACACCATCACCTCCCAGGTCTATACGGATTTGGGCATGTTCACCGCCGATGACGCCATCGGCGCCGACGCCACCGACCTGTTCAATTACCTGACCGGCTATTCGGCCAAGACCCACTACCAGAAACTGCTGGTGGCGCCCATCAATTTGCGCCGGCGGATGGTGGAGCTGATCGACCGCGAGATCAAGCACCAGCGCGAGGGTCAGGGCGGGCACCTGATCTTCAAGATGAACGCCCTCACCGACCGTGCCATGATCCAGCACCTGTACCGCGCCGCCCAGGCCGGCGTGAAGATGGAGCTGATCGTGCGCGGCATGTGCTGCCTGCGGCCGGGGGTGCCGGGCGTGAGCGAGACCGTGCGCGTGTCCAGCGTGGTGGGCCGCTTCCTGGAGCACAGCCGCATCTATTACTTCCGCAACGCCGGCGAGGAGGAGATCTACCTCGGCAGCGCCGACGTGATGACGCGCAACATCGACCGGCGGGTGGAGGTGCTCTTCCCGCTGCAGGACGCGCGCCTGGTGCGGAACGTGCGCGACGACATCCTCAAGACCTACCTGGCCGACAACGTCAAAGCGCGGACGTTGACGGCCGAGGGCGTGTACGAGCGCCCGAAGCTTAAGAAGGACCAAACCCCGTTCAGCGCCCAGGCCGTGCTGCTCAATCACCGGACGCCGGCCTGAGGCTGAAAGGCAGCCGCGATGACGTCTTCGGCGATGGACCCGTTTGGCCGGCCGGCCGGCGCCGGCCCAGACAGCCCGGAGGAGCTGGCCGCCAACCGCGCCGGCCAGATCACGCCCGGTCAAAAACAGCGCGCCTGGCCGCGCTTTCTGCCGACGCTGATCAGCAGCGTGTTTGGGCTGATCATCCTGGGGCCGCTCTTCGGCTGTTTCCTGCCGACTTTCCTGGGCGTGTTCTGGGAGACCGGCGCCCCGGACGGCGCCTCCCTGCTGTTCATGATCCCGTTTAGTCTGGTCTTTCTCGGGATCGCCGGCGGCGCGGCTTGGAGTGCCTTTGGCGTGGCGCGCGCGCTGCTCGACCTGAACGCCGGCCGCGTCGAGATGGCCGACGGCCGTTTGGCCTGGCAGCGGCGCGAGTATCGCGGGCTGGTGGACGGCCGGCCCCTGCGTTTGCTGCGCGGCGACGAGCGCTTGCCCGGCGCGTACCGCTTCTATTATCTGCCGCACTCGCGGTACATCCTCAGCGCCGAGCGGCTGGGGCTGTCGGCCACTGACCCGATCGCCGAACTGCGCCGCGCGCTGGAAGAGGTGCTGGATTTCACCGCCGAGGATTTGCCCGAAAACCACGCCGGCCGCCTCTCCAGCCGGCAGCTGGCCGCGCAGGGGTGGGCGCTGGCCCGCACGGCCGGCGTCCTGGCCGCCTTCCTGATCCCTTTTCTGGTGGTCTTTGGCGGGGTCTTCCCGTATATCTTCATCGGCCAGGACTTCCTGGCCGGCGAGCCGGTGGCGCTGGAGCAGTGGATTCCCGCGCTCTGCGCGCCGGCTTTCATGCTGCTCATTCTGCTGCTGGCCGTGGGCAGTTACCTCAACCGCTTCCGGGACCTGCTGAAAGGCGAGGTCCAGGCCGTGGACGGCGAAGTGCAGGAGCGCACCATCGTCACCGGCAGCGGGCGCAGCCGGCGGACCAACTATTACTATGAAATCAACGGCCAGCGCTTTCAGGTCACGGCCGCCGCCCTGCAGGCGCTGGTCAGCGGCCGGCGCTACCGGCTGCACTACTTTCCACGCTCCAAGCATGTGGTGAGCGTGGAGCCCTTATGACCTCACTCCCGGAGGAGCTCCCATGATCGCGTCCGCCCCGTTTGGCCGCACCCAGCATCTCAGCACGCGCACGATCTTTGGCGCCGCCGCCTTTGGCCGGGTCTCCCAGGCCGAGGCCGACGCTACCATGGAGTTGTTGCTCGAACGCGGGATCAACCACATTGACACGGCCGCCAGCTACGGCGACTCCGAGCTGCGCCTCGGCCCGTGGATGGACCGGCACCGCGGGCATTTCTTTCTGGCCACCAAGACCGGCGATCGGACCCGCGCGGCGGCGCGCGAGTCGATCCAGCGGTCGCTGGAGCGCCTGCGCACCAGCCACATCGATCTGATCCAGCTGCACGCGCTGATTGATCCGCAGGAGTGGGAGACCGCCCTCGGACCGGGCGGGGCGCTGGAAGCGTGCGTGGAGGCGCGGGAACAGGGCCTGGTGCACTTTATTGGCATTACCGGCCACGGCCTCACCATTGCGGAGACGCACCGGCGGGCGCTGGAGCGCTTTGACTTTGACTCGGTCCTGCTGCCCTACAGCTATTTGCAGCTGCGGAATCGGCAGTACGCGGCCGACGTGGACGCGCTCCTGGCGGTGTGCCGCGAGCGGAACGTGGCCGTGCAGACCATCAAGAGTTTGGTGCGCGCGCCGTGGGGCGATCGGCCGGCGACCCGCGCCACGTGGTATGAGCCGCTCGAGGCTCAGCCGGCCATTGACCAGGCCGTGCACTGGGTGCTGGGCAACCCCCAAGTGTTTCTGAACACCACCGGGGATATCCACCTGCTGCCGCAAATCCTGGCCGCCGCCGAGCGCTTCCAGGGCCGGCCGGCCGACGCGGTGATGGACGCCGGGCTGGCTGAACAGGGGATGGCCCCGCTCTTCGCTTAAACAGCAGCGCGGCCGGGATCCCGGCCGCGCTGTTCATCAATTCCGGCCGCCGAGACACGGGAAGCGCTCGGGGTCTCGGCGGCCGGCAGGCTACAGTTCCGCCAGCCGCGCCTGAAGTTTGGCGCGGCTTTCCTGCGCCTGGGCCAGCTTGGCGCGTTCCTTCTCCACCACCGCCGCCGGCGCCTTGGCCGTGAAGTCCGAGGCCAGCAGGCCCGCGGCCTTGGCGATCTGCTTCTCCAGGTCGGCCAGATCCTTCTCCAGCCGGGCGCGCTCAGCGCTCAAATCCACCAAGCCCTCCAGGGGCAGGAAGACCTGCGTGCCGCCCTCGACCAGGGTGACGGCATTCTTGGGCGCCTCCGCCGCCGGCCCGATCGTCAACCGCGCGTCGTCCAGGCCGGCCAGGGCCGCCAGCAGCGCCCGCTGTTCGGCCAGCCAGCCGGCCTTCTCGCCGGCGGCCAGCACAGCCGGGATGCGTTTGCGCGGCTCAACCTTCTTTTCCATGCGCGCGTTGCGAATGCCGCGCACCAGGGCGCGCACGTGCTCAAAATCCTCCAGCGCGGCGGCGTCCACGGCGCCGGCGCTGGGCCAGGCCGCCACGATCAGCGCGGCCGGATCGTCGGCGCGGCGCGGCAGCTTCTGCCAGACCGCCTCGCTGATGTACGGCACGTACGGGTGCAGCAAGCGCAGCGCCTGATCCAGAACATGGATCAGCAGTTGGCGCGTCTGATCCTTGGCCGCGGCTGACTCAGCCGCGGCGTCCGGGCTCTGCAGCGTGATCTTGGCGATCTCCACGTACCAGTCCGCGAAGTCGTTCCACAGGAAGTCATACGCCAGCTGGCCGGCCTGGCCGAACTCGTAAGCGTCCATCAGCCGGGTGCAGTCGGCGGCCGCCTGGTTGAGCCGGGCCAGGATCCAGCGGTCGGCCAGGGCGGTGGGGGCCGGCGGCGCGCCGCGCTGGAAGCCCTCCGGCAGGTTGGTGACGATGAAGCGCGTGATGTTCCAGATTTTGTTGGCGAAGTTGCGGTTGGACTCCACCCGGCTCAGGCTCAAGTTTAGGTCGTTGCCGGGCGTCCCGCTGGTCAGCAGGGTGAAGCGCAGGGCGTCCGTGCCAAACTCGTCCATCACCTGGCGCGGGTCGATGACGTTGCCCAGGCTCTTGCTCATCTTGCGGCCGTGCTCGTCGCGCACCAGGCCGTGCAGATAGACGGTGTGGAACGGCGCCTCCCCCGTGTACTCCAAGCCGGACATGATCATGCGCGCCACCCAGAAGAACAGGATGTCGTAGCCGGTCTCCAGCACGCTGGTGGGGTAGAAGTATTTCAGATCCGGGGTCTGTTCCGGCCAGCCGAGGGTGGAGAACGGCCACAGCCCGGACGAGAACCAGGTGTCGAGCACGTCGCTGTCCTGCTCCAGCCGCACGTCCGGCCCGTATTTGGCGCGCGCCTGGGCGTAGGCCTCGGCCTCGGTGCGGGCGCAGAACTGCTCGTCGGTGGGCCGGCCGTCCGACCCCAGCGGATACCAGACTGGGATACGGTGGCCCCACCACAACTGCCGGCTGATGCACCAGTCCTTGATGCGCTCTGGGTCCAGCCAGTTGAAGTAGATCTTCTCAAAGTGTTCGGGGATGATGCGGATGCGGCCGTCCTGCACGGCCGCCGTCCCGGCTTCCGCCAACGGCTTGATCTGGACGAACCACTGGGTGGACACCAGCGGCTCCACGATCTCGCCGCCCCGCTGTGAGCGCGGGGTGTTGCGGAGATAAGGGTCTTCTTTGATCACCAGATCGGCCACGCGCATATCCGCCCACAGCTGTTTGCGGCACTCGAAGCGGTCCAACCCCTGGTAGCGGCCGCCGGCGGCCGTGACCTTGGCCTCCCGGTCGAGCATGGAAATGATCGGCAGGCCGTGCCGGGCGCCGATCTCGTAGTCGGCAAAGTCGTGGCCGGGCGTGATCTTCAGCGCGCCCGTGCCGAACTCCCGATCCACGGCTTCGTCCGCGATGACGGGGATCGGGCGGTCCAGGATCGGCACCAGCGCCAGCCGGCCGATAAACTTCTGGTAGCGCGGGTCTTCGGGATGCACCGCCACGGCGGTGTCGCCCAGGATGGTCTCCGGGCGGGTGGTGGCCACGGGGATGAAATCGTCCGAGTCCTGCAGGCGGTACTTAAAGTAGTACAGCGTGCCGGGCTCCTCGTTGTATTCCACCTCCAGGTCGCTGACGGCCGTCTTCAGACCGGGGCTCCAGTTGATCAGGCGCGGCCCGCGGTAGATCAGGCCCTTCTGGTACAGGCGCACGAAGGCTTCGCGCACCGCCCGGCTCAAGCCCTCATCCAAAGTAAAGCGCTCGCGCTCCCAATCACAGGAAGCGCCCAGCCGGCGCAGCTGGTCATAGATGATGCTGCCGTACTTCCGCTGCCAGGCCCAGCAGCGTTCCAGGAATTTCTCGCGGCCCAGCTCCTCGCGCGTCACCTCTTCGGTCCGCAGCAGGTCCTTCTCCACCTGCAGCTGGGTGGCGATGCCGGCATGGTCCGAGCCCGGCACCCACAGCGTGGGGTCGCCCAGCATGCGGTGGTAGCGGATCATCAGATCCTCCGCCGATACAAACATGGCGTGGCCCAGGTGCAGCTCGCCGGTCACATTGGGCGGGGGGATCGAGATGACGAACGGCTTCTTGGCCGGATCGTGGCCGGGCGCGTTGGGATCATTGACGGGCTTAAACCAGCCGTTCTTCTCCCACCAGGCATATAAGTCGCGCTCGGTGGCCGCGAAGTCATAGGTTTTTGGAAATTCGGTTGCCATACCCACTCCCCGGCGCCGCGGGGACCCCGCCGGCGCGCTGACAAAATAAAAACAGCCCGTTTGTCCATGAGGACGAAAGGGCTGCCTTCCGTGGTACCACCTCGGTTTCCGGCGTCAACTGGCCATGGGCCAGCGCCGGACACTCTGCTCCGCGTTATCGGGCGGACCCGCACAGATCTACTAAGCCGCTCACGGCGGCCGTTCCGCTGTGGACTCCCGAGTGAC
Organism: Anaerolineales bacterium; assembly: GCA_017999235.1. Next base: position 8,407 of record JAGOBN010000001.1, read on the forward strand.
GTTCAGCGGCGGCGTCTGGGGTGGGCTTTCAGCCGAGGGCCCGCCCTCTCTAGCAGCGCCGGCCCGCCTACTGCTCTCGATTACCGTCCTCTT
>JAGOBN010000001.1:8599-25311 GCA_017999235.1 Anaerolineales bacterium
TAGAATCCCGCCCGTCGCGTATCCGGTCCGTTGTGTTGAAAGAAGGTCCCTTATGGCCCGCGCCACTTCCGTTCAGGATGTCTTTGCCGCTATGCCGGCCCGCTATCAGGCGGCCCCCGCCGGCGATCTGCAGGCGGTGATCCAGTTTGAGCTTTCCGGCGAGGGGGGCGGCCAGTATGCGGTGACCTTTGCCGGCGCCACCTGCAGCGTCCAGCCGGGTTCGGCGCCGGCGCCGACCTTGATCTACAGCTCCACGGCCGCGGATTTTCTGAGCCTGGTCAACGGCGAGCTCAACCCGATGGCCGCTTTCATGCAGGGCAAACTGCAGCTCAAGGGTGATGTATCCCTGGCGCTCAAGCTCCAGGGCGTCTTCGGCGCCTAAAAGCGCTGGTGTTTTGGCGGCCAGCCGCGAGCGGCTGGCCGTTTTTGATTCCCGCCGCCTCGGAATCCGACCCGACGACTCCTTAAAAGATACTGCCTCTATTGCTCCAGGGGGATTCTGATATATACTCTGGGAGTTAGTGGGGAAAAGTGGGTCAAAGTGGGACGCCGAGGCAACTCGGCGTCTGTCCGTTAAAGGGTGATTAGAACGTATGTTCATGGGTGAGTACACCCACGCGCTCGACGAGAAAGGCCGGCTGACCATCCCGGCCCGTTTTCGCGAGGCGCTTGCTCAGGGGGCCGTGATCACCCGCGGCTACGAACGCTACTTGCTGATCTACACCGCCGAGGCTTTTGCGGCCCTGACGGCGCGCGCGCGGACGCTCAGCCCCACCGACCCCGACCACCGCGCGCTGCTGCGCCTGGCCTTCTCCGGCGCCAGCGAGGCGGAGCCCGATAAGCAGGGCCGGATCTTGCTGCCGGCCTTCCTGCGCGAGTATGCGGTTCTGGACGGCGAGTGCGTCATCGTCGGCGTGGGGGATTATATCGAAGTCTGGAGCCGGGCCGGCTGGGACGAGCAGCTGGCCGTGATCAATGATCCCGGCCTCAATGCCCGGCGCTTCGCGGGCATGAACCTGGCGCTCGACCCGCCGGCGGGCTAAGGCCGTGGCCGGCAGCCATCTTCCGGTCCTGTACGCCGCGGTCTTAGACAGCGTGCAGCCGCGGCCGGGCGGCTTCTACATTGACGGCACGCTGGGCGCCGGCGGCCACGCGGCCGGCCTCCTGGAACGCTCGGCCCCGGACGGCCGGCTGCTCGGCCTGGACCGTGATCCCGTGGCGCTGGCCCAGGCCCGCGCGCGGCTGGCGGAATTTGGGGACCGCGCGCAGGTGGTGCAGGCTTCGTATCTGCGCCTGGCGGAGTTCGCGGCGCCGGCCAGCGCCGATGGGATCGTGCTGGATTTGGGGCTCTCGTCCCTGCAGTTGGACGACCCGGCGCGCGGTTTCTCGTTTCAGGGCGCGGGGGCGCTGGATATGCGCTTCGGCCCGGACACGGAACTGACGGCGGCCGAGATCGTCAACGAGTGGCCGGTCGACGAGCTCGCCGACGTGCTCTTTGACTACGGCGAGGAGCGCCACAGCCGGCGGATCGCGCGGGCGATCGTGGCGGCCCGGCCCGTGCTTGGGACGCAGGCCCTGGCGGAAGTGGTGAGCCGCGCCCTGGGCGGCCGGCGGGAGAAGATCCACCCCGCCACGCGCACGTTTCAGGCCCTGCGGATCGCCGTGAACGGCGAATTAGAAGCGGTGGCGGCGGTTCTGCCTTTGGCGGCCGGGCTGCTGCGGCCGGGCGGACGTCTGGCCGTCATCGCCTTTCATTCATTAGAGGACCGGCTGGTGAAGCGGTACTTCCGGGAGCTCAGCCAGCCCGTTGAGGATGCAAGTTCCGGGCCGGCCTGGCGGCTCCTGACCCGCAAGCCGATCGAAGCGACGCCGGACGAGACGGCGGCCAATCCCCGGGCGCGCAGCGCCAAACTGCGCGTGGTGGAGCGGCTGGCGGCGCCGGCGCCCGAATAATGGCACAGAGTTTGCAGTGAGCGGCCTGACTCACCGAGCTTCCTAATTCAGGCAGGGCGGGTGATACCGCCATCTGCCACTGGCGCCCAACGATGCAAACCTTTTACCCGACTCAGCTCCTGCGCGCGTTTCGACAAGCCCCGTGGCGGCAGCAGACCCAACTGCTGGCCGGCCTGTTCATCGGCCTGCTGGTCTTGCTGGTGGTCGGCGGCCTGTACCTGGCGGTGGCCTCGCGCGCCGGCAACGCCGGCCGGGACCTGCAGAACCTGGAGTTCCGCAAGGCCGAGCTGCTGCGCGCCAACGATCAATTGCGGGCGGATCTGGCGGAACTGCGCTCGATGACGCGCCTGGCCAACCGCGCCCTGGAGCTGGGGTTCGCGCCGGCCGTCAACGCGCAGGTGCATTACCTGGCCGTGCCGAATTTCCCCACCACCCCCGCGCCGGCCATGGCGGTGGAGCCGCCGGCCCCCGCGCCGGCCACGGCCTCGGCTTCGGCCGTGGAGTGGCTCGGTCAGACGCTGCAACAGCTGCTCGGAGGCGGGTAGCGCCATGCAAGCCACCGTGTTCATCCGGCTGCGGCTGATCTTGATCGGCCTGGCGATTATCACCGGGCTGGTGGTGGTGCAGCTGCTGCGCATCGAGTTTGGTTCCGGCGAGTATTTCCAGGACCTGTTCAAGACCATCAGCTCCGTGCCGCGCGAGTTTGCGCCGGCGCGCGGGCGGATCTTTGACCGCAACGGTGAACTGCTGGCCACCAACGACGTTCAATACGAGTTGAGCATCTCGCCGCCCGGCGTCACCAACGTGGACGAGGTGGCCGCTACCCTCTCCAGCCTGCTGGATAAATCCGTCAGCGAGCTGGAAGCGGCCGCCGAGAGCGAGGTTCCCTACGTGCTGGTGGCGCGGCCGGTGTCGGCCCAGATCGGCGACGCGATCAAGGCCCTGCGGACCTCCGGCGAAGCGCGCCTGAACGGCGTGGATTTGACGCCCATCCCGCACCGGCTGTATCCCGGCGGCAGCCTGGCCTCCCAGATCCTGGGGTTCGTGGGCTACACCGAGCAGGGCAAAACGCTGGGCTATATGGGCGTGGAAGGCTTCTATAACGACTGGCTCTCCGGCCGCCCGGTGCAGGGGATTCAAGAGATCGTGCCGTTCAACGCGCAGCTGGATCCGGTGCCGGACCAGGGCGCGGACCTGTACCTGACCATCGACCGCGATGTCCAATTCCTGGTGGAAGGGGCGCTGGCCAGCGCCGTGCAAATGTACGGCGCGGAGAGCGGCACCGTGATCGTCATGGACCCGCGCACCGGCGAGATTCTGGCGATGGCGTCCTATCCCACCTTTGACCCGAAGGACTACGCGCGCCTGTACCGGGAGTCGCCGGCGGTCCTGCAAAACGCCGGGGTCAGCGCCCAGTACGAGCCGGGCTCGACCTTCAAGATCCTGACCATGGCGGCCGCGCTGGACTCCGGCCTGGTCAAGCCGGACACGCCTTTTGTCGACACGGGCTTCCTGGAAGTCGGCGGCGTCCCCATCCGCAACTGGGACGGCGGCGCGTGGGGGCCGGTGGATATGGTCGGGTGCATGCGGCACTCGCTGAATGTGTGCATGGCGTCGCTCTCCACCCAAATGGGGACGACCACGTTTTACAACTACCTGGCCGCCTTCGGCATCGGCCACCGCACCAACGTGGATCTGGCGGCCGAGATGGCCGGCCGGCTCAAACTGCCCGGCGACCCGGATTGGTACGACTCCGACCTGGGGACCAATTCCTTCGGGCAAGGCGTGGCGGTGACGCCCCTGCAGCTGGTGACGGCCGTCTCGGCCATCGCCAACGGCGGGGTGATGATGCAGCCGCACATCCTGCGGCGCGTGGAGAACGGCGGGCAGGCGCATGATACCCAGCCGCAGGTGCTGGGCCGGCCCATCCGCCCGGAAACGGCGGCGACCCTGAACGCCATGCTGGCCCGGTCACTGGAAGAGGGCGAGGGCGATCAGGCCCTGCTGCCCGGCTACCGGATGGCGGGCAAGACCGGCACCGCCCAGATCCCGATCCCCGGCGGCTATGACCAGAATCAGACCATCGCGTCGTTTGTCGGCTGGGGGCCGGTGGATGACCCGCAGTTTATTGTGCTCGTCAAACTGGACAAACCGCGCACCAGCATCTGGGGTTCGGAGACGGCGGCGCCGGCCTTCGCGGCTTTGACCCAGCGCCTGGTGGTGCTGATGCAGATCCCGCCGGACGATGTCCGGCAGGCCCTGGTCGCGCAGTGAGCGGGTAACCGATTTTATGCTGACGCTGGGGCTCGTCATCGAAGCTCTGACGGGCTACCAGGCCGCCGGCGGGCCGCAGATCGTCACCGATGTGGCGATCGACTCGCGGCTCAGTATTCCCGGCTCGCTCTTTGTGGCCCTGCCCGGCGAGCGCGTGGACGGCCACGACTATGTGGCGGCGGCTTTTGCCAGGGGCGCGGCGGTGGCGCTGGTGCAGCGGGCGATGCCGGCCGAGCTGGCGGTGGTGGACCTGCGCGAGCCGCTCACCTTTGAGCGCGCGGCCCAGATGCCGGCCCCGGTCTGCCTGCGGGTGGACGACACCCGGCAGGCGCTGCAGACCCTGGGCGCTTTCTGGCGCCGGCGCCTGACGGTGCGCGTGATCGGCATCACCGGCAGTGTGGGCAAGACGACGTCTAAAGAGTTGATCGCCGCCGTGCTGGGCACGCGGTACCGCACCTTTAAAACCGAGGGCAATTACAACAACGAGATTGGACTGCCGCTCATGCTGCTCAAGCTGACCGAGGCGCATGAGCGGGCGGTGCTGGAACTGGGCTTCTACCAGCCCGGCGAGATCGCGCAGTTGTGCGCCTGGGCGCGGCCGCAGGTGGGCGTGGTGAACAATGTCTACGCCGTCCACCTGGAACGGGCCGGCAGCCTGGACAACATAGTGCGCGGCAAAGGCGAGCTGGTGGAAGCCCTGCCAGCCGACGGCGTGGCGATCCTGAACCTGGACGACCCGCGCGTGATGACGATGCGGACGCGGACCCCGGCCCGCGTCTTTACCTATGGCCTGGACCCGGCCGCCGATCTGTGGGCCGACCACATTGAAAGCCAGGGCCTGGCCGGCCTGTACTTTCACCTGCACCACGGCCGCGAGACGCTGCACCTGCGCGTGCCGCTGCTCGGCCAGCATTCGGTCCACACGGCCTTGCGCGCCGCCGCGGTCGGCCTGGTGGAAGGGCTCACCTGGCAGGAGATCGTCGAAGGGCTTCAGTCGATCGGCGCCGTGCAGCTGCGTCTGGCGGCCGTGCAGGGGCCGGGCGGCAGCCTGCTGATCGACGACACCTACAACGCCTCGCCGGAATCGAGCATCGCCGCGCTCAACCTGCTGGGCGAGATCGAAGGCCGCAAGGTGGCGGTGCTGGGCGATATGCTGGAGCTGGGCAGCTTTGAAGCCGACGGCCACCGACTGGTGGGCCGGCGCGCCCGCGACGTGGTGGACCGGCTGATCACCATCGGGCCGCGCGCGCGCCTGATTGCGGAGGAAGCCCGGCGGGCCGGCCTGCCGGCGGCCGCGGTCACCGAGGTGGAGAGCGGCGACGCCGCCCTGCCGCTCCTGCGCGCGCTGATCGGGGCCGGCGACGTGGTGCTGCTCAAAGGTTCCCGCGGCCTGCGGCTGGACCGCCTGGTGCGCGCGTTGGGAGAGGGCGCATGAACATCATGCGCGACGCGGCGTTTGCGCTGGCGGTGGGCGGCGTCACCTTCATCCTGGCCGTCATCTGGGGCGAGCCCCTGATCGCCATCCTGCGGCGCTTCCGCATCGGTAAGCAGATCCGCGTGGACGGGCCGCAGACCCACCTGACCAAGATGGGGACGCCGACGATGGGCGGGCTGATGATCATCGTGCCGGTGCTGGGGATCACGGGCCTGCTCAACGCCGCCGGCCTGCTGCGCGGCACCTTTCAGGGCCGGTCGATCCTGCTGCCGCTGCTGGGGCTGGTGCTCTACACCGTGTTGGGCGCCGTGGACGACTGGCTGGGCATCCGCGGCGTGCGGCGCGGTGAAGGGATGCGCGGCCGGCAGATCTTCCTGTGGCAGAACATCATCGCGCTGATCATGGCGCTGGGCCTGTACTTTGTCCTGGGCATCCATTTTGTGGCCCTGCCGGGGTCGCCGTTCTGGCAGTTGGATTGGTGGCTGTATATCCCCATCGCCATGTTCATCATTGTGGGGATGTCCAACGCCGTGAACCTGACCGACGGCCTGGACGGCCTGGCCGGCCTGATCGCGGCCACCGCCTTCGCGGCGTATGGCGTGATCGCGCTGCTGCAAGGCCAGACCTTCCTGGTGCGCTTTTGCTTCACCCTGGTGGGCGCGTCCTTCGCCTTCCTTTGGTACAACGCCCATCCGGCGGAATTATTCATGGGCGGCTCGGCTTCTTATTCGCTGGGCGCGACGCTGGGGGTGGTGGCGCTGATGACGGGCCAGTGGGTGCTTCTGCCCATCATCGCCATCATCCCGGTCAGCGTGGCGCTGAGTGTGATGCTGCAGGTGGGCTACTTCAAACTCACCAAGCGGCTGACCGGCGAGGGCAAGCGCCTGTTCAAGATGGCGCCGCTGCACCACCACTTTGAGCTGGTGGGGTGGAGCGAGACCCAGGTGGTGCAGCGGTTTTGGCTGGTGGCGCTGCTGGCGGCCATGCTCGGCGTGGCGCTGGCCTTACTCTAACCATGGACTATTCCGGCCGGCGCGTCGTGATTCTCGGTCTGGCCCGGCAGGGCGTGGCTTTGGCGCGCTATCTGGCCGAACAGGGCGCGCGGGTGACGGTCAGCGACCGGCAGACGGCCGAGCAGTTGAGCGGCGCGCTGGCGGCCCTGGCCGGCCAGCCGATCGAGTTTGTGCTCGGCGGCCATCCGGAGAGTTTGCTGGACGAGGCGGATCTGCTGTGCTTGTCCGGGGGCGTGGACGCCAACCTGCCGCTGGCGGTGGCGGCCCGCCGGCGCGGCCTGCCGCTCAGCAACGACTCGGAGATCTTTCTGGCGGCCTGCCCCACGCCGCACACGGTGGGGATCACGGGCAGCGCCGGCAAGACCACCACGACCACCCTGGTCGGGCGCATGCTGGGCGCGGCCGGCGGGCCGGTGTGGGTGGGCGGCAACATCGGCCACCCGCTGATCGCGGACGTGGGCCGGATGGGGCCGGCTGACCGGGTGGTGCTGGAACTCTCGAGCTTCCAGTTGGAGATCATGACGCGCAGCCCGCGCGTGGGCGCGCTCTTGAACTTGACGCCCAACCATTTGGACCGGCACGGGACGATGGACGCCTACATTTCCGCCAAGGCGAACCTGCTCCGGAACCAGGCCGCGGACGGCGTGGCGGTGCTGGGGTGGGATGACGCCCAGACGCGGGCGCTGGCGCCGCTGGCGCGCGGCCAGGTGGCCTGGTTTAGCGGCGCGGCGGAAGTGGCCGCGGGCGCGTGTCTGCGCGGCGAGCATTTGGTCTGGCGCTGGGCCGGCCGCGAGCACGCTATTTGCACTGTAGCGGAGGTCCAACTGCGCGGGCGGCACAACCTTCTGAACGTCCTGGCCGCCGGCGCGGCGGCCGGCGCCGCCCTCAGTTTGGCCGGCGGCGCGCCGGCGGCGATCCTCCCGGCCCTGCGGGCGGGCGTCCTGGGCTTCACCGGCGTGGAACACCGCTTGGAACTGGTGCGGGAGTGGCAGGGCGTGCGCTGGTACAACGACTCAATCGCGTCCGCGCCGGAGCGCGTGGCCGCCGCGCTGCGCTCCTTTGATGAGCCGGTGGTGCTGCTGCTGGGCGGGCGGGATAAGAAGCTGCCCTGGGACGAGCTGGCCGCCCAAATCCGGGGGCGCGTCAAGCACAGTGTCCTGTTTGGCGAGGCCGGCCCGCTGATCGAACGGGCGCTGACCGAGGCCGGCGTGCCGGCCGGGCAATGGACGCGCTGCGGCCCGCTGCGCGCGGCGGTGGCGGCGGCGGCGCGGCAGGCGGCGCGCGGGGAGGTGGTGCTGCTCTCGCCGGGCTGCACCAGCTTTGACGAGTTCAAGGATTTTGCCGAGCGCGGCGAGCGCTTTAAGGAATGGGTCCGGGCGCTGTAAGACGGCCCGGCTGAGACTTACGCGGAGATCATCATGGCGGTCGCAGACACTCCCTCCCTCAAACCGGTGCCGAAGAAGACCCACGGACTGCCCTTTGACGTGCCGCTCCTGGCCGCCATCGGCGCGCTGTTGATTTTGGGCCTGATGATGGTGTACTCCGCCACCTTCGATTGGTCCTACGCCGAGTTCGGCAGCCCGGCCGCCATCTTCATCAAGCAGCTGCAATGGATGGGCCTGGGCCTGGCGTGTCTGGCGGTGGCGGCGCGCATGGATTACCGCTGGTGGCGGCCGGTGGCGGTGGCGCTGATGGCGCTGACCATTGTGGCGCTGCTGCTGGTGCTGGCGATTGGCGCCACGCGTTTCAACGCCCAGCGCTCGTTCTTCGGCGGCTCGGTCCAGCCGTCCGAACTGGCCAAGTTCGCCACCATAGTGTATCTGGCGGTCTGGCTGGCCTCCAAGGGCGATAAGATCCGGAACCTGAGCTACGGCCTGCTGCCGTTTGGCATGATCGTGGGCTTGGTGTTCACCTTGATCCTGCTCCAGCCGGACCTGTCGGCGGCCGGCACGGTGCTGGTGATTGCGGCCCTGATGTTTTTCGTCGCCGGCGCCGACCTGCTTCAAATGGGGCTGGTGATCCTGGCCGGCGGCGCGACGGTCGGGTTGTTCATGCAGCTGCCCTTCCAGTTCGCGGTCACTGGCCGGCAGCGCTTGGCGGAATACCTCACCGGCATCGAGGACCTGACCCGGGCCTCCTGGCACGTCAAGCAGGCCGCCATCGCCTTTGTGAACGGCGGCCTCTTTGGGCGCGGGCTGGGCGAGAGCCACCAGAAGTTTGGGTTTCTGCCCACCCCGCACACCGACTCGATCTTCGCCATCATCGGTGAGGAGCTGGGGCTGCTGGGGTGTCTGCTGGTCATCGGCTTGTTCGTGGTGGTGGCCTGGCGCGGGCTCAAGATTGCGGCCCAGGCCAAGGATCCGCTGGGCGCCAGCCTGGCGGCCGGCATCACCAGCTGGGTGATCTTTGAGGCGCTGGTCAATATCGCCGTGATGGTGGGCGCTTTCCCGTTCGCCGGCAACGCCCTGCCGTTCATCAGCTACGGCGGCTCGAACCTGGTGATGATGCTGCTGGCGATGGGGGTGCTGCTGAGCATCTCGCGGCGCAGCGGTGACGACCCGGTGCAGCGCCGGGTGCGCTCGACGGGTTTCTGGCAGACCCCGGCTTCGCCGGGCGGGACGGACAAGGATGCGGCTTTTGATCTCCGCCGGCGGGACGGGCGGGGGCGTTTATCCCGCCCTGGCCGTCGCTAAAGCGTGGATGTTGGAGGCCGGCGGCGGGAAGTCGGCCGTCCCACCTCCCATCCTCTGGCTGGGCACGCGCGCCGGGATGGAAGCCGAACTCATCCCGCGGGCCGGCCTGCCGTTTCAGGCGATTGCGGCGGCCGGCGTGCATGGCGTGGGGTGGCGGCGGCTGCCCGGCAATCTGTGGGCGCTGCTGCGCGGCGTGCGGGACAGCCTGGCGGTGATCCGGGATTTTCGTCCGGACGTGGTGCTGGTGACCGGCGGTTTTTTGGCGGTGCCGGCGGCGGCGGCGGCTTGGCTGCGGCGGGTGCCGGTGGTGATCTACCTGCCGGATTTGGAGCCGGGCTTGGCCCTGCAAGCCGTGGGTTGGCTGGCCGCCCGCATCACGGTGACGGCCGAAGCGGCGCGGCGGTATTTTGACCCCCGCCGGGTGGTGGTGACGGGCTACCCGGTGCGGCCGGAACTGGTGCAAGTGGATCGGGCGGCGGCGCTTCAGGCGTTGGGGTTGGCGCCGGGGCGCAAAACGATTTTGGTGACGGGCGGCAGCCGCGGGGCGCGCAGCCTAAACCGGGCCACCCTGGCGGCGCTGCCGGCGTGGCTGAAGGATTACCAAGTGGTGCATTTGACCGGGCAGTTGGATTGGCCGGAGGTGGAGCAGGCGGCGGCGGGGCTGCCGGCCGATCTCCGTGCGCGTTACCGGGCCTTCCCGTTCCGGCATGAAATGGGTGACGCCCTGGCCGCCGCGGACTTGGTGGTCTCACGCGCCGGCGCCTCGGCGCTGGGCGAGTACCCGCTGTTCGGCCTGCCGGCGGTGCTGGTGCCGTACCCGTATGCCTGGCGCTATCAGAAGGTGAACGCGGATTATCTGGCGGCGCGCGGCGCGGCCGTGCGTTTGGATGACGAGGCGCTGGCCGGCCAGCTGGCGGCGACCGTGGCCGGCCTGCTGGCTGATGACGAGCGTTTGGCCCGCATGCGGTCAGCGGCGCGGTCGGCGGCGGCGCCAGCAGCCGCCCAGCGGATTGCGCGCGAACTGCGCGCCGTGGCGGAGGGCGCTTAGCCATGATGAGCCTGCCGGCCGTCTTCTGGCTGTTGATCATCATGTTTGGCATCATCGGCGGCTTCCGCGGCTGGGCCAAGGAAATGCTGGTGCTGTTCAGCATGGTCCTGTCGCTCTTCCTGATCTACGTCCTGGAGACGTATGTCCCCGGCGTGCAGGGCGCGCTGGCCAGCCAGGAAGGCAGCATGCAGTTTGTCCTGCGCGCCCTGCTGATCCTGCTGCTGGCGTACTTCGGCTACCAGACGCCCAATATCCCGCTGGCCGCGCTGGGCGGCAAGCTGGCGCGCGAGAAGCTGCAAGACTGGCTGCTCGGTTCGGTGCTGGGGATGCTCAACGGCTACTTCATCGTCGGGTCGCTGTGGTATTACCTGCACACCGCCCAGTATCCGTGGCCGGATCTGATCTCGTCGCCGCCGCCGGACGTGATCACCAATCTGGTGCAGTTCCTGCCGCCCAAGGTGATCGGCAGCCCGCCGTATATTTTCTTCGCCATCGGGGCGGCGTTTGTGTTTGTGATTATCGTGTTCTTGTAGCGGAGGCGGCCGGACAGCGGGCGAGGGACGGCCGGGCGCCGTCGGTCGTCGGGCGTCGGGCGGCACAGTGATTTGACCAACAGCGCGCATTTGATTGGCATCGGCGGCGCCGGGATGTCGGCCATCGCCAAAGTCTTGTTGGAGTCCGGCTGGCGCGTCAGCGGCTCGGATCAGCAGCTTTCGCCGCTGGCCCTGGCGCTGGCGGCGCAGGGCGCCACGGTGTACGCCGGCCACGCGGCCGAGCAGATCGGGGAGGCGGAGACGATTGTGGTTTCGTCGGCGGTGGCGCCCGACAACGTGGAAGTGCAGGCCGCCCGCGCGCTGGGCCGGCCGGTGCTCAAGCGCGCCGATTTCCTGGGCCAGCTGATGACCGGGCGCGTGGGCGTGGCCGTGGCCGGCACGCATGGCAAGACCACCACCACCGGCCTGATCGCGCTGCTGCTGGACCGCGCCGGCCTGGACCCGACCTTCATCGTCGGCGGGGTGCTGGTGGATTACGGCGTCAACGCTCGCGCCGGCCAGGGCCGGCCGTTTGTGATCGAGGCCGACGAGTATGACCGCATGTTTCTGGGCCTGACGCCGAGCGTGGCGGTGGTGACGAACGTCGAGCATGATCATCCCGATATTTATCCGACGCTGCGGGAGATGCAAGAAGCGTTCCGCGCCTTTGTCGAGCGGCTGCCGGCCGACGGGCTGCTGGTGGCCTGCGCCCGGGATGCCTTTGCGCGGCGGCTGGCCGAGGAGCGCCGCGCCGCCGGCCGCCCGGCCGTGCTCTACGGCCTGCGGCGTGAGGACGATTACCGGGCGGATTCGCTCCAGCCCAACAACGCCGGCGGCTACGACTTTCTGCTGGTGCGCCACGGGGAGACGCTGGGCCTGACGCGCACCCGGCTGGCCGGCGAACACAATGTGCTCAACGCGCTGGCCGGCCTGGCCGTGGCCGATCATCTGGGCGTGGACTTCAACGTGGCCCGCAACGCCCTGGCCGAGTACCGCGGCGCCGGCCGGCGGTTTGAAGTGAAGGGTGAGGCGCGCGGCGTGACGGTGGTGGACGATTACGCGCACCATCCCACCGAGATCCGGGCCACCCTGGCCGCGGCGCGGCGGCGCTTCGCCGGCCGGCCGCTGTGGGTGATGTTCCAGCCGCACACCTACTCGCGCACGCGGGCCTTGCTGGCCGAGTTCGCGGCCGCCTTCGCCGACGCGGACCACGTCATCGTGGTGGATATCTTCCGCTCCCGCGAGGCGCCGGACCCGACGCTCAGCGCCGAGGCCATCGTCCGGAGCATGCTCCAGGGCGCGAACGCGCCGCGGGAGGCCCGCTACATCCCCACCCTGGCCGGCGCCGCGGACGCGCTGGTGGCGGAGTTGAAGTACGGTGATGTGCTGCTGACCCTCGGCGCCGGCGACGGCGACTGGGTGGCGGCCGAGGTGCTGCGGCGGTTGCCCGGGTGACCGGCGCGGGGCGCTGGGCGCGGCCCACGAAAGGAAGGGCGGCATGGCCTTACGATCGCATGTCTCGATGGTGTATATGAACGACAAGGTCAAACTGCGCGCGGCGTTTGGGGCCCGCCTCAAGGAGAATGAGCCGCTGGCCAAATATACGGCCGCGCGCATCGGCGGGCCGGCCGAATTCCTGGTGACGGCCGAGAGCGCGGACGAATTGGCCGAGCAGGTGCGCGCCGCGCGGCAGCTGGGTCTGCGGCCGTTTGTGCTGGGCGGCGGCGCCAACATCCTGGTCAGCGATACCGGCCTGCGCGGCCTGGTGATCCTGAACCGCGCGCGCCGGGTGGAACTGCGGGAGCAGGCCGAGCCGCCGGCTGTCTGGGCCGAAGCCGGCGTTAACCTGGGCCTGCTGGCCCGGCAGTGCGCGGCCCGCGGCCTGGGCGGGCTGGAATGGGCGGCGTCCGTGCCGGGCACGGTGGGCGGGGCCGTCTATGGCAACGCCGGCGCGCACGGCGGTGATATCGCCGGGAGCCTGCGCATGGCCGAAATCTTGCATCTGGATGGGACAGTGCGGGCCTGGACGCCGGCCGAACTGGCGTTCGAGTATCGCAGCAGCGCTCTCAAACGCCAGAAGGCCGGGTACGTCATTTTGGCGGCGGAGTTCGGGCTGGAGCGCGGCGCGCCGGAAGCCGTGCAGGCGCGCCTGGAGAGTTTTGTGGAGCACCGCAAACGCACTCAGCCGCCGGGCGCCAGCCTGGGTTCGATGTTCAAAAACCCGCCGGGCGATTACGCCGGCCGTCTGCTGGAGGCCGCCGGCCTGAAGGGCGCGCGCGTGGGCCAAGCCGAGATCTCGCCCGTGCACGCCAACTTCTTTATCAATCAGGGCGAGGGGCGCGCCGCCGATGTGTTTGCGCTCATCCATCTGGCGCATGACCGGGTGAAGGAAAAGTTCAACGTGGATTTGGAACTGGAAGTCGAATTGGTGGGCGAATGGGGCGGGCAGTGCTAGCCGGCCGCCGGCCGCGGTTGATGGCATGATGGCTTCCAAGATTCGCCTCGGCTTAATCTTCGGCGGCCGCTCGGCCGAGCACGACGTCTCCCTGATGTCGGCGCGCTCGGTGCTGCAGGCGCTGGACCCGGAGAAGTATGCCGTGACCCTGATCGGCATCACCAAGGCCGGCCAATGGCTGGCGGGCGGCGATCCGCTGCAGGCGCTCGCGGCCGGCGAGCCGGCGGCCACCTCCGCCGCGGCTCTGTTGGGCGCGCCCGGCAAGCATGAACTGCTGGCGATCAGCCCGCGCGGGGACCGGGTGTCCGCGGTGGCCGAGCTGGACGTGATCTTCCCGCTGCTGCACGGCCCGTACGGCGAGGATGGCACGGTGCAGGGCCTGTTGGAGTTGGCCGATCTGCCCTACGTGGGCTCTGGCGTGCTGGCCTCGGCGCTGGCCATGGACAAAGCGGTCTGCAAAGAACTGCTGCGCGCGCGCGGCATCCCGGTGGTCGAATGGATATTGGCGACCCGGACCGAGATCGAGCGGGACGCGGCCGGCGTGGCCGGCCGGGCGGAAGCCCAGTTGGGCGTGTATCCGTTCTTCGTCAAGCCGGCCAATCTGGGCTCGTCGGTGGGCGTCGTAAAGGCCCATGACCGGGCGGAGCTGCTGGCCGGCCTGCAGGAAGCGGCGCGCTATGACCGGCGGGTGTTGGTGGAGCGCGGCGTCAACGCCCGCGAGATCGAGGTCAGCGTCCTGGGCAATGCCGAGCCGCTGGCTTCAGTGTGCGGCGAAGTGGTGCCGAGCCGCGAGTTCTACGATTACGCGGCCAAATATTTAGACAATGCTTCGGGTCTGCTCATCCCGGCCGATCTGCCGGCAGCGACCGCCGCGCAGGCGCGGGCCGATGCCGTGCGGGCTTTTCAGGCGGTGGATGCGGCCGGTCTGGCGCGGGTCGATTTCTTATTGGATCGGGAGACCGGCGCGCTGTACGTGAACGAGATCAACACCCTGCCGGGTTTTACCGCCATCAGCATGTATCCCAAGCTGTGGGAGGCGTCCGGCCTCCCGTACCGGGAGCTGATCGACCGGCTGGTGGCTCTGGCGCTGGAGCGCCAGGCCGAGAAGGACCGGACGCTGAAGACGAAAGCTGGTTGAGGGAGACGCGCGATGATGTCTAACGCCGACAACGCCAAAGCCAACCGCGCCGACCTCGTGCGCCGCCGCCGGCAGCAGGAGCAGCGCCGGCGCTATCAGACCGTGGCCCGCCAGGCCACGGGCGCGCGGCCGCTGGTCAGCCAGCCGCGCCGGGTGGAAGGGCAGGGGCCGGCGCTGCCGCGGCGCGGCGGCCGCTGGCGCCGGTTTGAGATCGCCCTGCCGGGCGGCCGCGCCTGGGCCATGCCGGCCCTGGAGTTGCCGAGTTGGACGGGGACCTGGCGGATGGCCAGCCTGACGATGGTGGTGCTGCTGGCGGCGATGCTGCTGCGGCTGATGACTGACCGGCAAATGTACGTCACGGCCATCAATCTTGGGGGCGCGTCCCTGGTGCCGCCGGAGGAGATCTTCGCGGAGTCGGGGCTGGCCGGCCAGCACATCTTCTGGGTGGACCCGGCCGCGGCCGAGGCGCAGGTGGCCGCCATTCCCGGCCTGGCCGGCGCGCAGGTGGAAGTGGCTTGGCCCGCCAGCGTCACCGTGGTCGTGGAAGAGCGGGTGCCGCAGGTGATCCTGCTGGAGGGCGGTCAGAGGTGGTGGGTGGACGCGCAGGGCCGGGAATTCAAGGCGCGCGGCGATCTGCCCGGCTTGCTGCCTATCGAGAGCCAGGACGGTCAGGCGCTGGACGGCCTGCCCCCGGAAGCCGTGCAGGGGGCGTTGCAGCTCAAGCAGTTGCGCGGAAACATAGAAAAACTATACTACGAGCCGGCCCGTGGTCTCAGCTACCAGGACGGGCGCGGCTGGCGCGGATACTTCGGCGTCGGCCTGGAGATGGCCCAGAAGCTGGCCATTTACGAGCAGCTGGTGGCTGACCTGCAGGGCCAGGGGATCACGCCGCGCGAGATCAGCGTCGAGAACGTCCGGGCGCCAGTATATAAGCGGTAATCGTTGGACCCTAGTGACGCATGGAAGATTCACCTCTCCTCGTAGGCATTGACGTCGGCACCACCAAGGTCTGCGCCCTGATCGCGGACCTGGATGAGAACGGCCAGCTGCGGATTCTGGGCGTCGGCCTGGAGCCGTCGCAGGGGATGCGCAAGGGCGTAGTGGTGGATGTGGAGCAGGCCAGCCGCTCCATCGCCGGCGCCGTGGACAAGGCGCAGCGCACCGCCGGCTTTGAGATCGGCGCGGCCTTTGTCAGCCTGGCCGGCGCGCATGTGGCCTCGGTCAACAGCCGCGGGGTGGTGGGCATCGGCGGCGGCGGCCACGGCATCGAGCAGGACGATATCGACCGGGCGCTGGATGCGGCCCAGGCCATCGCCATCCCGCACGGGCGCGAAGTGCTGCACGTCATCCCGCGCGGCTTCATCGTGGACGGGCAGGAGGGCATCCGCCAGCCGCTGGGCATGCACGGCTTCCGGCTGGAGGTGGAGGCCCACATCATCACCGCCGCCACCGCCTCGGTGCAGAACCTGACCAAGTGCGTGGAAGCGGCCGGCGTCCAAGTGGAGGCCTACGTCCTCAACCCGCTGGCTTCGGCTGAGGTGACGCTGACTGATACCGAGAAGGAAATGGGCGTTGTGGTGGTGGATATCGGCGGCGGCACCACCGACCTGGCGATTTTTATTGACGGCAACGTCTGGCACACCCAGGTGCTGGCGATCGGCGGCAACCATCTGACCTCCGATATCGCCCACGGCCTGCGTCTGCCGGCCGATATGGCGGAGAAAGTGAAGATCGAGCACGGCAGCGCCAGCGCCGCCGATGTGCCCATGCACGAGACCTTCCTGGTGCAGCCCTTTGGCGAGGATCATCCCTTGCAGGTGACGCGCTATGACCTGGCCACCATTGTCGAGGCGCGGGCCGAAGAGATCTTCAGCTTGATCCTGCAAGAGATCAAGCGCACCGGCTATGACGGCCTGCTGCCGGCCGGCGTGGTGCTGACCGGCGGGGCGAGCCAGTTGGCGGGCTTGCGCAAGGTGGCCAGCGGGGTGCTCAACCTGCCCAGCCGGGTGGCCGCGCCGCAAGGCTTGCACGGCCTGGTGGATAAGCTGACCGGGCCGGCTTTTTCCACCAGCGTCGGCCTGCTGCACTGGGCGCAGCGTGAAAGCATCGCGCCGCCGACCCGCAAAGGCAAGAAGAAGTCCCGGACCATTGACCTCGGCCGCGGCGTGGA
>JAGOBN010000001.1:25411-44183 GCA_017999235.1 Anaerolineales bacterium
GCCGCGGCGTGGACTTCTTGAAGCGGCTGCTGCCGTGAGCGGCGCCGCCATTAGACCTTAGTCGCGTCCCGGCGTTGGGCGCGTTAAGTTGGGAGTGTTGGCCCGTACGGGCGCCGATGGGAGCCGGCGTCCACCAGGATCATTGAGGAGGCTTGAGACATGCAACCGTTATCGCAACCCGAATCGTTCGCGCGCATCAAGGTGATTGGCGTGGGCGGCGGCGGCAGCAATGCCGTCAACCGCATGATTGATGAAGGCATGGGTGGGGTCGAGTTTATCTCGATCAACACCGACGCCCAGGCGCTGCTGTTGTCCAATTCGCCCAAACGGGTGCGGATCGGCGACAAGCTGACGCGCGGCCTGGGCGCCGGCGGCGACCCCGAGAAGGGCCAGAAAGCGGCCGAGGAGTCGGCCGAGGAACTGTATGAGGCGGTGCGCGGCGCGGACATGGTCTTCATCGCGGCCGGCATGGGCGGCGGCACCGGCACCGGCGCGGCGCCCATCATGGCCCAGGTGGCCAAAGAGAGCGGGGCGCTGACCATTGGCGTGGTCACCCGGCCGTTTACGTTTGAAGGCACGCGCCGGCAGCAGTCGGCCGAGACCGGCATCAACCGGCTCAAAGACCACGTCGATACGCTGATCGTCATCCCCAACGACCGCTTGCTGCAGATCGTGGACAAGCGCGCCTCGCTGAAGGATTCCTTCCGCATGGCCGACGACGTCCTGCGCCAGGGCATCCAGGGTATCTCCGAACTGATCACCGTGCCCGGCCTGATCAACCTGGACTTTGCCGACGTGCGCGCCATCATGTCGGAAGGCGGCGCCGCGCTAATGGCGGTAGGCCGCGCCTCCGGCGAGGACCGCGCCCGGGTGGCGGCCGAGCAGGCCATCTCCTCGCAGCTGCTGGATATCACCATTGACGGCGCGCGCGGCATCCTGTTTAACGTCACCGGCGGCCCGAACATGACGCTGTTCGAGGTCAACCAGGCGGCGGCCATCATCAAGGAAACCGCCCACCCCGAGGTGAACTTGATCTTCGGCGCCGTGATCGATCAGAATCTGGGCGACGAAATCCGCATCACCGTCATCGCCACGGGGTTCGAACGCACCGGCGTCCCGCGCCGCACCATCGAGCGGCCGGCCTCCGCCCGGTCTAACGCGGCTCGCCCGGCCTCCCATGCGGCTGCGCCCGCCCAGCCGGCGGCCAAAGACGCCCCGGCCGGCGGCCAATCCGGGCGCCCGGAAGCGTCCGATTTCCAGCCGCGGACCTACAACACCGACGACTTGGATATCCCGGCTTTCCTGCGCCGGCGCTAAGCGCCGCGCGGCGGCGCGCCGCCGTCGTTTGGCGCTAACGCGTGGTCCTGGGTTAAGGCTCCCACCTCCCCAGTGGTCTATGCCCCGCCTGGCTCTGGTGCCGGGCGGGGCGTAGCCGTTAATGGGCTGGGCGGCGCGGGCGGGTTGGAAAACCGTTACTTAAAATATCCACGCCGCCGCGCGCCTCGCAACCCGCCTGATTTGCCGCGCGCTCAACCGCCTCAATCTTTAAGAAAGCCGCATTGAAAGTCCTATTGCTTCGGACTCTGATTTTTGCTAGACTGTAGCCCCTATCCCCGAAAATATGGTATCCAAAATTTTACTGACGCCATATATGGCGGTTATTTTTTCAGGTAACCATGCGTTGTCCATATTGTAGCGCGGCCGATTCCAAAGTCATCGACACCAACCACGACGCCAAAGGCGGGGTCCGCCGGCGCCGCGAGTGCCTGTCCTGCCGGCAGCGGTTCAGCACCTATGAGCGCGCCATCCTGGCGACCCCCCTCATCGTCAAACAGGACGGCACCCGTGAGGAGTTTGACCGCGAGAAGCTGATGCGCGGCATCCGCATCTCGTGCGCTAAACGGCCGGTCTCCGCCGCCGATATCGAACGGCTGGTGGGGGAAATTGAGGCCACCCTGCAGACCATGGGCAAGAGCGAAGTCTCCAGCCGCATTGTGGGCGATATGGTCGTGACCGGCTTGAAAGAGCTGGACCTGATCGCGTACGTGCGCTACGCCATCGTCTACCTCGGCCTGGACGATATCAAAGCCGTCCGCGACGAAATCAACCGGCTGCTCGAAAGTTAGCGGATCTCAGGGCCGGCCGTGGACGTGGGACGGCGGCTCTATTTATTGTTGGGAGAAACTTGTTATGGTGGAGAACACGAAGCGTCAGACGGCGAATGGCCATGCGAACGGAACCGGTGCCTCCGTCCAGCGTCCGAGCCTGTTTCCGGAGCTGTTGCAGATGCCGACCACCATCGTCAAGCGCGATGGCCGGGTGGTGCCCTTTGATATCGCCCGCATCGAGAACGCGCTGACGAAGTGTTTTGCCAGCCTGGGCTATAAACCCGTGATGCCGATCGCCGATCTGGCGCGCCAGGCCGTCAACATCGTGGCCGCCAAATTCAGCCAGCCGAGCGTGGAGCAGGTGCAGGACATGGTCGAACTGGTCCTGCAATCGGTCGGCGAGTACGAGGCCGCCAAACATTACATCCTCTATCGCGCCGAGCACGCCAAGCAGCGCCAGCAGCGCCCCATCCCGGAGATCGTGCGCGCGGCTTTTGCCGAATCGGACCACTACTTCCCCACCCAGCTTCAGAAATTCCAGTTCTACGACAAATACTCGCGCTTTAATTATGACCTGGGCCGGCGCGAGACCTGGATCGAGACCGTGGATCGGGCGGTGGAATATTTGAACGAGTTGGCCGGCGACCGGCTGCCGTCCCAGACGTATGACCGCCTGCGCCGCGCGGTGCTGGAGATGCGGGCCATGCCGTCCATGCGCCTGCTGGCCATGGCCGGGCCGGCCGCGCGCCGCAATAACATCGCCATCTATAACTGCTCTTATCAGCCCGTCGACAGCCTGGATTCTTTTGTGGAGGCCCTGATCATCTCCATGAGCGGCTGCGGCGTCGGCTTCTCGGTGGAGAGCCAGTACGTCGAGAACTTCCCGCGCATCCGGCGCCAGACCGGCCAGGCGCCGGCGCAGTTCGCGGTTGAGGATTCGGCCGAGGGCTGGGCCGCGGCCCTGCGTTTTGGCCTGCAGACCTGGTTTGACGGCGGGGATGTGCGCTTTGACCTCTCCGGCCTGCGCGCGGCCGGCGCGCCCCTGCGCACCAAAGGCGGCCGCGCCTCCGGGCCGGAGCCGTTCCGCGCCATGCTGGATTTTGTCCGCACGCGCGTGCTGGCCCGCCAGGGCGGCTTCCTGCGCCCGCTGGACGCGCACGATATGATGTGCGCCGTCGGCAACGCCGCGGTCTCCGGCGGCGTGCGCCGCACGGCCATGATCTCGCTCTTCGACGCCGGCGACGATGAGATGCGCCTGTCCAAGAACGGCGACTTCGAACGCGAGAACAGCCAGCGCTGGAACGCCAACAACTCGGCCGTCTGGCTGGACGGCCGGCAGACCCAGCAGGAGTTCATCCAGCATTTCCTGGAGATGGCCCAGTCCGGCCGCGGCGAGCCCGGCATCTTCAGCCGCGCCGCCGCGCAAGCCTTGAAGCCGGCCCGCCGCGCCAACGCCGAGTTCGGCACCAATCCGTGTGGCGAAATATTATTGCGCCCCTTCCAGTTCTGCAACCTCACCGCCGCCGTCGCCCGGGTGGATGACACCTTTGAGACTCTGCGCGAGAAGGTGGAAGTGGCCACGATCATCGGCACCATCCAATCGCTGGCCACGCACTTCCCGGGCCTGCGGCCGATCTGGCAGCAGAATTGCGCGGACGAGCGCCTGCTGGGTGTGGACATTACCGGCCAACTGGACAGCCCGGCGGCCCAGGACGCGCAGGTGAAGGCCCAGCTGCGTGAAGTGGCCATTCAAGTCAACCGGGAGATCGCCGGCGCGCTGGGCATCCACGCTTCGGCCGCCATCACCTGCGTCAAGCCGAGCGGCAACTCCTCACAGCTGCTCAACTGCGCTTCCGGCCTGCATGCCCGCTGGGCCCCGTACTACATCCGCAACGTGCGGGTGGCCGCCCACTCGCCGGTCTTCAAGGTCCTGCGGGATGCCGGCGCGCCGATGGACCCGGAGAATGGCCAGACGCCCGAGACCGCCAACACCTGGGTCATCCATTTCCCGGTCAAGGCGCCGGCCGGCGCCATCACCCGCAACCAGCGCACGGCCGTCGAGCAGTGCGAGTACTGGCTGCAGAACAAGGTGCATTGGACGGAGCACAACCCCTCCTGCACCATCACCTATAACCCGGATGAAGTCATCGACCTGATGAAGTGGGTGTGGGAACACCGCGACCAGATCGGCGGCCTGTCCTTCCTGCCGGCCTTTGACGCCCAGTACGCGCAGATGCCGTATAACGAGATCACCCAGGCCGAATACGAACGGCTGGCGCCGCAATTCCCGGCCATCGACTTTTCGAAGCTGTATTACTACGAAGAAGACGACCTGACCACCGCCGCCCAGGAATTGGCGTGCGTGGCCGGCGTGTGCGAGGTGGATTTCGCCGGCCCGGTCAAATAGGCGCCGGCACCGTTGGTCTTGGTTAGGAGGACTTACCGCCCACCTGACCAGGTTGAGGAAAACCCCTAGAATCTAGACCGGGCCTCCTGCGGCCCGGTCTAGCTTTTTTTACGCCGCGTCTGCTCGGCGATTTCCCGGCTGTGCCTATCATGGGTAAAATGGTCGAGAGGAGAGACCCCTAAGTTCGTATGGCGAAGTCCGCGGAATGGATCGGCCGGGAACTCAATGGTTATACCGTCGTCGAGCTGATCGGCTCCGGCAGTATGGCCGAGGTGTACTTGGCGCGCCAGCCGAGCATGAACCGCTGGGTGGCGATCAAGATCCTGTCCGAAGCGCTGATCACCGACACGCAGTTCGTGGCCCGCTTCCGGCAGGAATCTCAGATTGTCGCCGCCCTCGAGCACCCGCACATCTTGCCCGTCATTGATTACGGCGAAATCAGCGACACCCCCTATTTGGTGATGCGCTACATCAGCGGCGGCACCCTGCAGGAGCTGATGCAGCGCACCGGCCCGCTGCCGCCGGCCGAGGTCCTGCGTTACCTGTCCGAGGTCGGCCGCGGTTTGGATTACGCTCACAGCCTGGGCGTGGTCCACCGGGACGTCAAACCCAAGAACATCCTGTTGGACACGCGCGGCAACTCGTTCATTACCGATTTTGGTCTGGCCAAGATCATCCGCGGCGGCGGCTTGACGCACAGCGGCGTGGGCATGATCGGCACCCCGCACTATATGAGCCCCGAGCAGGGCCGCGGCCAGGCCGTGGACGGCCGCAGCGATCTCTACGCCCTGGGCGTGATGCTGTATGAGATGCTCACCGGGCACGTGCCCTTTGACGCCGACAGCGCCGTGGGCATCGTGATGCGCCACATTAACGACCCGGTGCCGGCGGTCAGCGACAGCCGGCCCGGTCTGCCATCCGCGCTGGACCCCTTGCTGGCGCGCGCCATGGCCAAGGACCCGGCCGCGCGGTTTCAATCCGCGCAGGAGATGGCCGAGGCCGTGGCGGCCGCGTATGGAACCGCGCTCCTGCCAGGCGCGACGCTGGCGCGGCCGGCGGCGGCGCCCGGCACCGGCACGCCTCCCACGGCCCGGGCCAAGCGGCCGAGTTGGCGCGTCTGGGCTGTGACGGCCGGCTTGACCGCCGTGATCGGCCTAGCCGCCTGGCGGGCCAATCAACTCACCCCCACCGCGCCGCCGCCGCCCACCCTCTCACCCACCGCGCCCGTCCTCGCCACGCCGGTCGCCGCTGGGCCCACTTCGGCGCCCCCGCGCGCCACGCCCACCGCCACGGCCACGGCGGCCCTGCCTCCGCCGACGGCCACCGCCCGGGTGACGGCGCCCGCTTTCCAGGCGACGACGGCGGCCCAGGATGGCATGACGCTGATTTACATCCCGGCCGGCTCCTTCCTGCTCGGCTCCCCGGATTCGGACCCCGACGCCCGGGAGGACGAGAAGCCCCAGCAGACCATTGAGCTGGATGCGTTCTGGCTGGACAAAACGGAAGTGACCGTCGCCCAGTTTGAAGACTTTGTGCGCGCCACCGGTTACACCACGGATGCGGAACGGGGCGTGGATGACGGCGCCAACGGCGCGCGCGCCGGCGGCCTGGTCTTCTCCGGCAATGACACGGTCTTTGTCAAGGACGCCAACTGGCTGCTGCCCGAGGGACCAGGGGCGCGGGGCGCCAGCGAACAGCCGCGCGCGCCGGTGGTGCAAGTGAGTTGGAACGACGCCGCGGCTTATTGCGCATGGGCCGGCCGGCGGCTGCCCACCGAGGCGGAGTGGGACCGGGCGGCGCGCGGTTCAGCCGGCCGGCGGTATCCCTGGGGCGCGGCCTTTGACGGCGCGCGCACTAATTTCTGCGATAGCAATTGCTCGGCCGCCTGGCGCAACACCACCTTTGACGACGGCGCCACGCGCACCAACAATGTCGGCAGTTACCCGGCCGGCGCTTCGGTCGAAGGCGTACTTGATCTCACCGGCAATGTGTGGGAGTGGGTGGCGGACTGGCATGACTTCCGCGGCTATTACCGGTTTCCAACCGCTAATCCATTGGGCGTCGCCACCGGCACCGAACGGGTGGTCCGCGGCGGCGCCTGGACCGACACCGCCGACCGGGTCCGCGCCGGCGCCCGCACCAAACTGACGCCGGCCAGCCGCAACAATTTCACCGGCTTCCGCTGCGCCGTCACGGACCCCGCCCGTTAAAAGGGCGCGAATAGGAGAGAAGTTTGGTTGACGGCCAATTTGAAGCGTGATAATGTTGCGCGCAGAGTGAGGTTTGGTCTTCCGCCCGAGTTTTCCAGCTAAATTCGCCTGCCGAATCCTGTTTCGGCATGGCGTTTTTTATTGGCGAACGGCGGGCGGCGTGAACCGCTACATCCACCTCACCTGTTCCCCGAGGGTCAGAAGGAGGCACTCGTTCCATGAGCAATCGCGTTACCGGTACGGTCAAGTGGTTCAGCCGCGTCAAGGGCTATGGCTTTATCAGCCCGGACAGCGGGGAAAAGGACGTCTTCGTCCACTTCTCCGCCATCACGGGCGAAGGCTATCGCAACCTTGAGGAGGGCCAGCGGGTCGAGTTCATCATCGAAGACACGCCCAAAGGCCCGCAGGCGGCGGAAGTGGTTGGCTTAGGCGAGCCGGCTTAGCCCGTCCGCCACTCTGGCTCAACCGACACAGCGGAAGCCCCAGCCACCGGGTTGGGGCTTCTTTTCTTGTATAATTGGAGCATGGCTGACCTGAATTTTCATCCGCCCCGTTAGACTTCCACCGGCCCTGACCGGGCCCGCCCGCCGCCGCTTCTCGCCGCGCCGTTGTTTTATCGGGAGCGGCGGGTCGTTCGCGACCTCCGCCGCTGATCGTTGCGCGGGTTGAGAGGTTGAGCATGTCTGCTTCCCAATTGAATAGGCCTCATTCGCGCCGGCGCTGGCTGCCGCTGGTGGGCGTGTTGCTGCTGATCGAATTCGTGGACGAATTGATCTTTGGCGCGCGGGAGGCGGCCTGGCCGTTGCTGCGCGCTGATCTCGGCTTGACCTACGCCGAGATTGGGCTGCTGCTGAGCGTGCCAAAGCTGGCGGCTTCGGTGATCGAACCGTTCCTGGGGGTGCTGGGGGATCAGGGCTGGCGGCGCGCGCTGGTGCTGGGCGGCGGGCTCGTCTTCGCCGGCGCGTGCCTGCTGGCGGGCCTGGCCCCCGGCCTGGAGCTTTTGCTGGCGGCTTTCATCTTGTTGTACCCGGCCTCCGGCGCTTTCGTGAGTCTAGCGCAAGCCGCGCTGATGGATACGGATCCCGCGCGGCATGAACACCTCATGGCGCGCTGGACCCTGGCCGGCTCGCTGGGGGTGGTGGCCGGCCCGCTGGTGCTGGCCCTTTCCGTGGGGGCGGGCGCCGGCTGGCGGGGCGCTTTCCTGCTGGCGGCCGGCGGCGCGCTGGCGCTCACCGGGCTGGCCGCGCGCGTCCGCTTCCCGGCTGCGCCGCCCGCCGATCCGGCGGAAGCCGGCCGGCCCAGTTGGTCGGGCTGGCGGGCCGCCCTGGGCGCGCTCGCCCGGCCGGCCGTGCTGCGGTGGCTGGTCCTGCTGGAGTTCTCCGACTTCATGCTGGATGTGCTGCTGGGTTTCCTGGCGCTGTATCTGGTGGAGGCCGCCGGCGCGACACCGGCGCAGGGCGCGCTGGCCGTGGCCGTGTGGGCGGGCGTGGGGCTGCTGGGCGACGCGCTGTTGATCCCGCTGCTGGAGCGCGTGAACGGCCTGGCCTATCTGCGCGTCAGCGCCCTGATCATCTGTCTGCTCTACCCGGTCTTTCTGCTGACGCCGGGTTTTGAATGGAAACTGCTCTGGCTGGCGCTGTTGGGCCTGTTCAACGCCGGCTGGTACGCCATCCTGAGAGGCCGGCTGTACTCGGCCATGCCGGGGCAATCCAGCCTGGTGATGACCGTGGACGCCCTCTTTGGTTTGGTCGCCGGCCTGGCGCCGGCGGCGCTGGGCTGGGCGGCGGAATGGTTGGGCTTGGCGCCGGCGATGTGGCTGCTGCTGCTTGGGCCGGCCGCCTTGCTGGTGGGATTGCCGCGCTCTGAGCCGGCGGCCGGCGAGCGCGCTCCAAGTCCGCCATTGGACTGACCAAGCGTTCAGACAGCCGATGGATGCTCAATCTGTCTCAAATGGATAGCATAGGTCGAGTTCACTTCCACTCGCGGCCGCTGCTGAATTCGGCGCCGCCGATCAAGAGGGCTTATGAACCGTGCTGCCGTCGTGCCATCCCGCCTCTACTTAATCGCCAGCCTGACCGTCGCGTTGGTGGCCGTCGTCTGGGCGCCAACCGCGGCCGCTCAAACGGCGCCCCAAAACACCTTCACGCTCCGGCTCCCATTTGTCACGCGGAATGCCACGGGCGGCTCCTCGCCGGTCACTACCCCGCCCCAAACCCCGCCGCAGTCTCCGCGGGCGGCGCTGTTCCTGGATACCGCCCAGAAGATCGGCACGGGCAGCCTGGTGGCTGACGGGCAAGGCGGGCTGCATGCGGCCTATGCGTACGTCCTGCCGCTGGCGGATCATCCGCAGGCCGTGTACGTCTACTGCGCGCCCGGCGCAGACTGCGGTCAGAGCGCTAACTGGCACGGCGTCGTCCTGGCTGACAATGTGGATGAGGTGCAATTGGCCCTCACCGCCGCCGGCCAGCCGCGCCTGCTGATCCGCGCGCGCGCTGCGGAATCCAACTATGACAATGATTACTTCTACGCGGCCTGCGACCAAGCGTGTACCGACCCCGCCCACTGGGCCAGCACCTTTGTCGTGACCACCTACGGCACCTCGATCTTCGCCATCTCCGACTTCACCAGCCCGCAGCGTTACTTTGCGCTGGACCCGCAGGGCCGGCCGCGCTTTGTCTACTTTGACCGCAACTACTTCATCGAGCCGGACCATATTGGCGTCTTCTACGTCTACTGCGACGCGGACTGCACCAGCAACCCGGCCGGCGCCCCGCACTGGTTTGAGACCCAGATTAGCCTGGCGCAGGGCTACCAATACGAGGTCTTTAAGTACCCGGCCTTGACCTTTACGGCGCAGGGCCAGCCGCGCCTGGCAGCCGATGTGAGTGCCCTCAACTCCGACGACTCGGGCATTTACTATGCCGCCTGCGACACCGCCTGCGCTGACGGCGCCAACTGGGCGCGCGTGCGGCTCTTTGACCGGGGCTCCGGCACTGCGGTGTCGTGGGACCTGGAAGTGGACGCGCAGGGCCGGCCGCGCCTGGCCTACTTTGACGGCAGTTATATCAACAGCGGCGGCGAGATCCTGTACTACGCCTGGTGCGACGCGGATTGCCTGAATGTGGCGGCCTGGCAGGCCCTGGATCTGGAACTGGCAAAAGGCACCGGCAAGCACCCGGACTTGGAATTGGACGCGCAGGGCCGGCCGCGCCTGGCGCACCTGGTACAGGGCGGGAGCGGCCTGGGCTATGCCTGGTGCGACGCCAACTGCAACACCAAAGCCGGCTGGAAGGAGCAGGTGCTGGAGACCGAGGCGGCGCTCTCCACGGCTTGGCCGGTGGCCCGCCCCAGCCACTGCGACGCCGGCTTGTGGGACAGCAAGACGCCGGTGCTGACCCTCGACCCGGCCGGTCAGCCGCGGATCGCTTACGACTCAGCCTATGAGACGCGCTGCTGGTACGACGACCCGAACGACAATCTGCCGCCCTATCTGACATTCCACCAACTCTGGCACACGGTGCGCCTGCACCTCCTGCCCCAACCCTAATCGGGCGCGCTCACCTTCCCCGGTGACGGGCGGCCGCGGGCTGATCGGCCCTGGCCGCCCGTTTTGCCGTTGACACCCCAAACAGATGTTCTATAATTATTGAATATGGACACCCTGGGAAAGTTGGAGCTGCTGAGCGGCCAAATGAGCTTGGAGCCGGCCGAAGAAACCGTGGGCCTGCGCCCGCCGGCCAACCCGGCGCCCCGCGCGCTCCGCGAAGCCGGCCCCGGCTACGCGGCCGGCCCCGATCCCGGCCAGCAGGGCCGCGCGCCTTGCGGCCACTCGCCGGCCGAACTGCGCGCGACCTTGAACACGCTCACCCGCGGCAGTCCCGACCCCGCCCCCAGCCTGGAGCGCAAGAAGCACTCGCTGGGCGTCTCCTACGCGGCCATGCCGGGCGGCAAGCGGATCGCGCTGCTGAAGACCTTGCTGACCTCCGCCTGTGAGCGGGACTGCTTCTACTGCCCCTTCCGCGCGCGGCGCAACTTTCGGCGCGCCACCTTCAAGCCGGATGAGATGGCCGGCCTCTTTAATCAGATGCACCGAGCCGGCGTGGCGGAGGGCCTCTTCCTCAGTTCCGGCATCGCGGCCGGCGGGGTCCGCACCCAGGACCGTCTGATTGACACCGCCGAGATCCTGCGCCGCCGGCACGCTTTTCGCGGCTACCTGCATCTCAAACTGATGCCGGGCCTGGAGCGGGATCAATTGCTGCGCGCCATGCAGCTGGCCAACCGGGTCTCGATCAACCTGGAAGCGCCCAACACCGAGCGGTTGCGCCGGCTGGCCCCGCACAAGGTCTTTATTGAGGAATTGTTGCAGCCGCTGCAGTGGGCGGATGAGATTCGGCGGACGCGCGCGCCGCAGGACACGCTCTTTGGACGCTGGCCGTCGCTGGTGACCCAGATGGTGGTGGGCGGGGCGGAGGAGAGCGACCTGGAAATCCTCACCACCACCGCGCATCTAACCCAGCGGCTGCGGCTGGCGCGCGTATACTTTTCGGCCTTCCATCCAGTGCCGGAGACCCCGCTGGAGCATCACCCGCCGGAAGATCCTTGGCGCGAGCACCGTCTGTATCAGGCGTCGTTCCTCTTGCGGGATTACGGCTTTGAGTTGGAAGATATGCCCTTCACCGCCGAGCACCGCCTGCCGCTGGACCGCGACCCGAAGCAGGCTTGGGCCGAGCTCAACTTGCGCGAGACACCGGTGGAAGTAAACCGCGCCGAGCGGCGCGAGTTGCTGCGCGTCCCCGGCCTCGGCCCCAAAGGTGTGGACGCGATCCTGGCCGCGCGCCGGCGCGGCACGCTGCGGGAACTGCGCGATCTGCGCGCGCTGGGGGTCCTGGCCGACCGGGCCGCGCCCTTTGTCCTGTTGGACGGCCGCGCGCCGGCCCGCCAGCTGCGTCTATTCTGACTCTTCCGCCGGCTCGGGCGGGCCGCTGGCGTATAATGCGCCCACACCCGCCTATGACTTCAACCTCCACTTATCTTCGCCCCCCGACCGCCGTCCGGGCTTTAATCATGGTCAGTTGGCTGTTGGGCTGGCTGCTGGTGCTGGATGGCTTCCTGCAGCGGCTGACGAACACCTATCCCCTGGCGTGGCTCGGGCTCTGGCCTTGGATAACGTGGGCGCAGGCGGGGGGCTGGGGGCCGACTGATACCGGCTGGCTGCTGTTGTGCGTGGGGGCCGGCTTGTTGGGGGCCAGTTTTGGCTTGTACGCCGGCCGGGCGTGGGGTTATGGCGTGGCCGGCGCCTCCGCCGGCCTGGCTCTGGCCTATGCCGTCCCAGGCACACTCCTGGCGCTCGTCTGTCTGGCGCTGTGGGCGCTGCCCGCCACGCGCCGGCACATCCGGCCGCCGGCCGGTTGAATCGGCCGGACGTCTCATTCTGCCGCGCGCGGTTCTACACTACAATCCGACCAACTCGCTATATGGAGAAACTGCCATGGCCACTGATGCCGCCCTGTTAGCGGAAGTTCCGCTATTCCAATTTCTGGATGAGCACGAGCGCGCCGACCTGGCCGCGCATCTGGACGAGGTGCGCTTCCCGGCCGATCACCTGCTCTTCACGGCTGGCGATCCCGGCGACTCGATGTATATCATCCGCTCCGGCGAGGTCGAGATCTTCTTCAAGGACAACACCGGCAACCGGATCGTGCTGGAGCGGGCGGCGGCCGGGGATTTCTTTGGGGAGCTCTCCTTGCTGGATCAAGGCTCGCGCACGGCCAGCGCCCAGACCTTGAGCGCGGTGGAGGCCCTGCGCGTGGACCAGGACGACCTGGATCATCTGGTGCGGTCGTATCCGCAGGCCGCGCTGGATATGCTCTCGGCCATGGGCCGGCGGGTGCGCGTCACCACCGAGCTGCTGCGGCACACGGCCTCGCGCAACGTCAACGAGGCCATCGAGGATCAACGCAGTTTGATTGACCGGGCGGCGGATTGGATCGCCATGTTCAGCGGCAGCATCCCGTTTCTGGGCATGCACGTGGTCTGGTTTGCGGTCTGGATCGGCTGGAATACCCTGCTGCCGGCGGCCAGCCGCTTCGATCCGTTTCCCTACGGTTTGTTGACGATGACGGTCTCGCTGGAGGCGATCATCCTCTCGGTCTTTGTGCTGCTCAGCCAGAACCGCCAGATCGAGAAGGACCGCGTGCGCGCCGACGTGGAATACGACGTCAACCTCAAGGCCGAGCTGGAGATCATGCAGCTGCACGAGAAGGTGGACCGGCTGACCGGCGACGTGCTCAGCCGGCTGGCGGCGCTGGAAAAGGCCCTGTCCGTCAAACGCAGCTGATTAAATTGAGCCGGGCGGAGCCGCCGGCCGGGCGAGGCCGAGCTTGAGGAAGAGCAGCGGCGCCAGGTAGAGCGCCCAGAACACCACCGCCCCGTAGCGGAAATAGCGGCCGGCGTAGCCGATCCAGTCCGCGCTCTGCGGCAGCACCAGGCGCAGGCCGAAGAACAGCCCGGCCACCCCCGCCACGCCGAGGATGAAGCGCAGCCCGCGCTGGAGCGGCGGGCCGCCGGCTTCAAAGCGCGCGTGACGCGTCATCAGCGCCAGCCCCGCCCCCAGCCCCGCCAGCATGCCGGCCAAATTAATCAGCGCCTCGGGATTGCGCGGACCGAAATCTGTTTGGCCGGCGCGGGCCGCGGCCGCTGCCCAGGCCGGCAGTTCGGCGGGGGCCGGGAAGACCGTCAACAGCGCCCAACTGCCGGTCAAGTAACCCAGCGAGATCAGGCCGGCCAGCGCCAATTGTCCACCTAGCCCCAGCCGTCCCAGCCAGGCGGTGGCCCGGGCCTCCCAGCGCAAAAACGCCCACAGGCTCAGGCCGCCAAACAGCCAGCCGCCCAGCAAGTTGCTGGGGAAATGCACCCCCAGATATACCCGGGAGAGCGCGATGAGGACCATCAGCCCGCCGGCGGCCAGCCACGCCCAGCGGCGGCCGACTCGCGCGGCGAGCAAGCCCCACACATTCACGGCGTTCAGCGTGTGGCCGGAGGGCTGACCGTAACTGGTCTCGGTGGCCAGCATCGCCACGCGCGCGTCCACCCAGTACGGCCGCGGCTGGACCAAGCTCAGCTTGAGCCAATTGCTCAAGCTGTTGGAGAAGATCAGCATCACGGCCGTGCGCGCCCCCAGGCCGGCGTCCACGCACCAATACAGCGCCGGCATGATGAACAAATAGAATTCTTCACTGCCCAGGAATGACGCCGCCCGCATCAGGGCGGTCAGCCCCGGCAGGCTCTGAAACGCCAAGACCCACGCGCTTTCGAAATCGATCAAACCGTCCATGCGCGAACCTCCTTGCGTTTAAGTCAGCGCTGCCTCCGCCTCTGAGTGCGCGTCCCGGCGCGGCGCGAAGCGCCACACCAACGGCAGGGTCAGGAGCACCAGGCCTAGGCTGACCTGAAACGGCAAAGCCGGCGCCCAGGCGTACAGGGCGCCGGCCGCCAGCGGCCCCAGCATCTGCGCGCCGGCGACGACGGTCTCCGTCACCCCGTACGCCAAACCGAGCTCGGCCTGGCTGACCATGCGGCCGGCCTGGGCCAGGATCATGCTGAGCGCCAGATTCCAGCCGGCCCGCAGGAAGTATGCCGCCATCAGCCACGGCAGGCCGGTGAACGCCAGCAGCAGGCCCAGGGCCGCCGCCGCCGCGCCCTGCGCGATCAGCAGACCCAGCCAGGGCCGGCGCAGCCGTCCAAAGACCAGATTGGCGCCGGTGACCCCCAGCGCATTGATGGAACCGAGCAGGCCGATGACGCCCACCTCGAGGCCGCGCACTTCTTCCAGGAAGTTGGGCATCAGCGGCAGGCCGACTTGCATGGCCAAGAGCAGCGCGCCGGTCAGCGCCAAGAACCCCAGCCAGGCGCGGTTGCGCAGCAGCGGAGCATAGCGGGCGCCGCCCGGCTGGGGCGGGACCACCGGCTGGGCGCGCAGCCCCAGCAGCAGGCCGGTGGAGACCGCAAACAGGATCAGGCTCGCCCCAATGGCGTAACGCAGGCCGAAGGTCTGGCCGATCCAGCCGCCGATGGCGGGGGAGAGGATGTTGCCGGCCCAGAACCCGGCGAACACCAGGGTCAGCGCCCGCTGCACGGTTTGTTGGCCCCGCGCCTCGGTGATGTAAGCGCTCAGCGGCGCCAACACGAACCCGGTCAGGCTGTAAAGCATCAGGGCCGGCACAAAGAACCGCAGATCGCGCGCCAGGAACATGCCCAGGGCCGCCGCCGCCCCCAGCGCGAAGCCGGCCACCAGCATGGTCTTGCGCCCCAGGTGGTCGGCTAGGTAGCCGGCCGGCAGATGCGCCAGGCCGGCGGCGGCGGCGGCCAGGGAGAGTGCGGCGCCCACACCCAGCGGGTCCGCGCCCAGTTCGCGCAAGTACAGCGGCTGGATGAAGATAAACAAGCCTTCGCCCAGCCCCCAAAAGAACAGGGCGAGGACGAGCAGGCGGTTGTCGCGGCTCATGCCCGGCGGCGCCTAGACCGGCAAGCTTTGCAGATCACGGGGCAGGGTGCTGAGGCTTTCAGCGCCGGCGGCGGTGACCACCATATCATCCTCAATGCGGACGCCGCCCAGGCCGGGGACGTAAATGCCGGGCTCAATGGTGTAGGTCATGCCGGCCGCCAGGAGGGTCTGGTTCTCGCCATGCATGGACGGGTCTTCATGCCCTTCCAAGCCCAGCCCGTGGCCCACGCGATGCACAAAGTATTCGCCGTAGCCGCCGGCCGCGATCACCTGGCGCGCGGCGGCGTCCACGCTGGCGCAGGTAACGCCCGGCCGGCCGGCCGCCCGCCCGGCGGCGTTGGCGTCCCGCACCAGCGCATAGATACGCTGCAGCTCCGGCGCCGCTGCGCCCAGAGCGTACGTGCGCGTGAGGTCGGCCACATAGCCGTCCTTGGCCGCGCCCCAGTCCACGGTCAGCAGGTCGCCGGCCTGCAAGCGCCGGTCGGTGATGGTGGCGTGGGGCAGCGCGCCGTTGGGGCCGGACGCCACGATGGGCGCAAACGGCAGTTCCGCGTCCGAGCCGGCGCGCAGGGTCTGCACCAGCAATTCGCTGGCCACCTCGCGCTCGGTTAGGCCGGCGCGGATCTGGGGCAGGGTGTTGAGCAGCGCCCGCTCGGCGATCGCCACGGCGACCCGCATCTTGGCTAGTTCGGCGGCGTCCTTGGTCATCCGCAGGCCGGCCCACACCGGCTCGGCGGCCTCCACGCTGGTCAGGCCAAACGCCTCTTCGATGAGGCGCAGTTCCATGACGCGCATCCGCCGGGCCTCCACCGCCAGCCGGCGCAGGGTGCGCGGCAGGGCCTGCGCGGCCTGCGCGAAGGCGCCGGCCGGCCCCGCTGTATCGGTGTAGGTGAACACGCGGGCAGGGTAGGGCAGGCCTTGAAACTTGGAGGCTTCCAGCTGGCCGACCACAAAGACCGGGTCGCCCTGGGCGGGGAAGAAACCCACACTGGGGCGCTCGCTGAGATGGAAGCCCAGGCCGGTGAGGTAGACCAGGTTCGGGCCGGCGATGGCGGCCACGCCATCCAGGCCGGCGGCGGTGAGCGCGGATTGCAGGCGATACAGGCGATCAGTAAGCATGACGTGAGTCTCCGAGTGAACGCTGACCAGCCAGGGGCGCGGGTTGTGGGTTTGGGCCGCGAGGCCCGGGAACGCTGCGATTATAGCGTTGAAATCTTTACGGGCGGGTGCCGGTCGCCTATAATCCAGACGGTGACACTACCGACAAAGGATGGCCGTAATGAATAAAGTCATGGCGTTTCTCTCCGGCGCGGCGCTGGGGATAGTGGCCGGGGCCGCGGCGGCGTTGTTGTTGACGCCGGCCTCCGGCACAGAACTGCAGGAGCAGACGCGGGATTGGTTCACCGATTTGGTGGAGGGGGCGCGCCAGGCCGCCGATGACAAGCGCACGGAATTGGAGACGCAGCTGGCGGCGCTCAAGAGCATGCCCGTGCCGCCCGGCCCCGTGGGGACCCCCGGCCCGCGCTGAAGCGCGTCACCGGCCGGCGCGCCGCCGGCCGGCCACGGTGCTGTCCTCCGGCCAGGCGGCGGGCAGCGTCACCGTGAAGCGCGTCCCCAGCCCCACCACGCTTTCCGCCCGAATCGAGCCGCGATGGGCCTGGACGATCTCCTTGGTGATCGCCAGGCCCAGGCCCACCCCGCCCGGCCGGGCGCGGGATTTATCCACCTGATAAAACCGTTCAAACACGCGGCCGAGGTCTTCGGCCGGGATGCCGGCGCCGGTATCGGCCACGGCCGCCTGTAAGCCGTCCGCCGTGACGCTGGCGTTCACCAGCACGCGCCCGCCGGCCGGCGTGTGTTTTAGCGCGTTATCCACCAGATTGGTGAAGACTTGCGCCAGCCGGTCAGGGTCGCCTTTGATGATCGGCAGCTGCGGCGCCAGCTCGGCCGCCAGCGTGATCTGCTTGGCCTGGGCGCGCGGCTGGAATTTCTCCGTCACCGCGGCTAAGAGCAAGCCCACATCCACGGCCTGGCGGTTCAAGGCGCGCAGGCCGGCGTCCAGGCGCGTCAGCTCCAGCAAGTCTTCCACCAGCCGGCGCATGCGGTCCGCCTCTTCAAAAATGATGCGCGCCGAGCGCTGCACGGCCTCCGGCGAGGCCGCCGCGCCGTCTTGAATCGCCTGCGCGAAGCCCTGGATGGAGGTCAGCGGCGTTTTGAGTTCGTGCGAGATGTTGCCGAGGAAATCCTGCTGGGCCTGCTGGGTGGCCTGGATTTTGGCCCCCATCTGGTTGAGGGCCTGGCCCAACTGCCGCACCTCATCCGGACCGCTTACGGGCGCGCCGCGCGCATAATCGCCGGCGGCGATGCCCTGCGCCACGGCGGCCATTTGCTGGAGCGGGCGCGCGATGGAGCGCGAGATCAACACGGCCAGCACCAGCGCGGCGGCCGCCGCCAGCAGGCCGGCCTGCGCGAGCGGGCCGAGCAAATCCCGCAGGAAGAAGTCCAGCAAGGGATAAGGGGGCTGGGGCAAGGCCAGGGCCAGGAACCGATTCGCCCCGAACGGGCGGGCGACAAACGTCCAGAGCGTGCCGGCCTCATCCCGCGCCCGGCCCTGGCGGGCATTGGCGATCTGGGCGCTGGCTTGCGCAGCGCGCAGGTTGAAGCGCAGCGGGGAGGCTTGCGGCTGGCTGTCCAGCACGGGCTGGCCGCCGGCGTCCAGGATGACGACGCGGAGATCGTAGCCGGCCGCAATCCGGGTCAGGTAATCGGTCAGCGCCGCGGCCCCGGGGCCGGGCGCCGGCTGCTGCGCCACCCCGCGCGCCGCCTCATTCAGGCGGGTGACCGTGGTCCGGTCGATCAGCGGGCTGTTGCGGAGCAGCAGCAACAGCGCCAGGCCGACCGACAGCAGGGCCAAGGTGATGACGGCGGAGAACGCGAGAAACAGCCGGACACTGAGAGCGCGCATGAAGAATCACCGGTGCTGAGCGTGGAGGGGGAGCGCCCACGGCCAGTGTAAACCGGGCGTGTAAAACCCGTGTTATCGGGAGGTGAGCCGGCCCCTCACGTCACGACCAGCTTGTAACCGATGCCCGTGATGGTCTCAATCCGGACCCGGCCGCCAGCTAGGCGCTTGCGCAGGTGCGCGACATGCACGTCAATCGTGCGCGTTTGACCGAGAAAATCGTACCCCCACACGATATCCAACAGCTTTTCCCGGCTGAGCACCACACCGCGGTTCTCGGCCAGCGCCAGCAGCAGATCGAACTCCTTGGTGCGCAAGGCGGCGGGGGAGCCCGCCACGGTTACTTCCCGGCTGGCCGGGTCGATGGTCAGGTCGGCCAGGCGCAGGGCGCCGCCCGCGGCCGGCCGGAGGCCGCGCTCCGCCCGGCGCAGGATCGCCTTGACGCGCGCCACCAGCTCGCGCGGGTTGAAGGGCTTGGTCAGATAATCATCCGCGCCCAGCTCCAGGCCCAGGATCTTGTCGAGGTCTTCGTCGCGGGCGGTGAGCATGATAATGGGCAGGTCCGCGTGCGTGGGGAGGGGG
>JAGOBN010000623.1 GCA_017999235.1 Anaerolineales bacterium
CCCATCAGCGCGGCGCGCACCACCGACGCGCTCGCCCCCACCAGCACCGTGTAGCCGGCGATGATCAGGATCGTGACCAGGGCGGCGCGGTTGGGCCGCAGCAGCCGGCTGAACAGGCCCATGAACAGGCCCACGAGAATCGCGACGTTAAAACCTGAAATGGCGACGATGTGCGAGGTGCCGGTGCGGCTAAAGGCGGTCTTTATCTCGCTGGGGAGGCCGGCCTCCACGCCCAGCAAAATGCCGCTGAGCAGCGCCGCGTGCGGCTCGGGGAACAGGCGCGCCAACGCCCCCAGGGCCTGCGCCTTGCCGTCAAAGATGAGTTGATAGGCCGGCTGGCCCTGCCGCTCGGCCAGGAACGTCAGCTGCGGCTGGCGCAGGAGGCTGTGCACGTCCAGGCGCGCCAGGTAATCGCGATAGGAAAAATCCTGGTCCTCGGGCGGCGTCTCCAGCGCCCCGGCCACGCGCACCCGGTCGCCATAGCGCCATTCCGCCGCGCCGGCCGCCGCCAGCCGGCCTTCCGAAAAACGCGGCGCCGTGACGAGCACCAGACCATGCACGGCCACTGGGGCGCCGCCCGGATCCAGTTGCAGGACTTCTGCGCGCACGCGCAGCAAGGTGCGGGTATCGCGCACATCCGGCTCCTCCCAGATCACGCCCTCCAGCACCACCGCCTCGGCGCCGTTGTGCACGGCCACAAAGGCCGGATCATCCCAGGCCGGTTGGGCGGCCTGGTAACGCCAGGCGCCCAGCGTCAGCGCCAGCGCGCCGGCCAGCGCCAGCCGCCAGCGCGGTTTCCGGGCGGAGAGCCCGGCGGCCATAGCCCCGGCCAGCGCCAGCGCCGGCCACATCCAGGCCGGCGCCGCCCATTGGGCGGCCAGCCAAACGCCGGCCACCCAGCCCAGCGCCACACTCATCAGTGGAGTCATACGTATTCCCCCTGTCCCCCGCCAACGCCCGCCCGCTCAGTCGTCGGCGAAGTAGGTCCGCAGCCACTCGACGGCGTGGCTGATATCAGCGTCCGTGGCGTACTCAATTAAACGGTCCGTCTTGCGGTAACTGTCGAGGCTGATATCTTCGCGCAAGGTGGGATTGATGCGGCAGTAGCGCGGGCCGAGAATCTGCCGGCACTGGTAATCCGCCACATCCGCCGTGCCGTCGATCAAGATGCTCACCAGGTGGTGCGCCCACTGCACCAGTCCGAGGTTGGTGCCTTGCTGGCGCGTGATGTACTGCTGATTGCGGCCCGTGCCCAGCGAGATCAGCACCACGTTCCCCAGATCAACGTTCGTGGCCTCCGCTTCCGACTTCCGGAGCCGGCCGGAATCCAGCGCCTGGGCCAGCGCGCACAAGCTCGGGTTGTTGGCCACCAC
The DNA here is from genome assembly GCA_017999235.1 of Anaerolineales bacterium. Next base: position 1,374 of record JAGOBN010000623.1, read on the forward strand.
CCCGCCGTCCACGTAGCCGTCGTAGACCGGGAAATACGTGGGCGCCGCACTGGTGCGCATGGCCACATCCACCACCGCCTCGGCGGCGTCCGAGCCGCGTTCCTCATGGACAAAGTTGTGGAAGAATTTGGCTTTCCAGGTGCGGAACTTCTCCGGACCATCCACGCCTTCGTTGAAGTTATCCAGATCGAAACTGGAGATCAAGACATTTTTTTGGAGATCACCGAGCGTGCGATCGCCAAACTGCTGAGTGAGCACGCGCACCAGGTTGTCGTTCGGGTACCGCGCGCCGACCACGCCGCCGCCGTCCAGCCAGTCGGGCACCGGGTTAGCGAAGATCTCTTGGCCATGCTCCACGTACAGCGCTTTACAGTCATCGGGCGTCAGGCCGGCCGCCAAGCCCAGCGCCAGGATGCCGCCGGTGGACGTGCCGGCGAAGAGGTCAATCTTGCTCAAGAAGCCGGGCTGGATCTGCTCCAGCCGTTTGAGCAACACCGCCGTCAGCGTCCCGCGGATACCACCGCCGTCGAGGGACAAGATCCGGAAATACTTCGCCATAGAGACCTCCTGGTAAAAACACCGGCGCAGTTTGGTTGCGGCGCATTATCCATCAAAACCCGCCGGCCGGCCGCTGGTCTCTGTCCGGGGGCGCCGGCCCCCAACCCCGCGCGCCCCCGAGCCTACCGCCGCGCGGCCCGCGTCTCAATGATGGGAATGGCGCGGAATAGTTTGTCGGCGGCGCGGGCCGGGTTTCTTGACAGCCCCCTCGCCGTCCGGTAGAATCTCCGAGCTTACGGGCCTGTAGCGCAGTTGGGAGCGCGCCTCAATCGCACTGAGGAGGTCAAGGGTTCAACTCCCTTCAGGTCCACAAGCCGGCTGATCACTCAGCCGGCTTTTCTTTTTCCCCGCCCGGCGCGGGCCGCGCCCCGATCACGGCTTTGGCGCGCCGGCCGGCCCCCAGGGCGGCCCGGAAGTCCGCCAGTGTGATCTGACAGGCCGGCCCTTCCCGCTCCAGCGCCAAGGCCGCGGCATACACCACGCTGTTGAGAATGTCGCCGCCGGCCAGGCCGTCAGTCTCGGCCACCAGCCGCTCCCAATCGTCAGCGTCCAGCCGCACCGGCAGCCGGCTGGGGATGTGGGCGCGCCACAACTGCGCGCGGGCGGCCGCGTCCGGCAGCGGCATCTCCAGGTGGCCCAGGATCCGGCGGATGAAGGCCGTGTCATAGTTGGCGGCCAGGTTCGTGGCAAAGACCGTCACCCCGGAGAAGCGGTCCAACTCCATCAGCATCACCGACCGGCTGACGTTGACGGCATGGTCGGTGCTTTGGGTGATGTTGGACAGGCGCCGGCCCAGGATCGAATCGGCCTCGTCAAAGAAGAGCAGCGCCCGCGCTGCCTGCGCCTTCTGAAACGCGGCTTTGATGTTCTTGGCCGTCTCGCCCACGTACTTGGATTCGATCTCGGCGTAATTGGCGCGGATCAGCCCCAGGCCCAGCTCATGGGCGATGGCCTCAGCCGCAAAGCTCTTGCCGGTCCCCGGCGGGCCGTACAGGTTCAGGGCGGTGCGTCCGCCATAGGGATCAACCTCCGCCAAGCCGAAGTCTTCATATAAAACCCGGTGGTACTTGATCTTGGTCAGCAGGCCGTGCAGCTGCCGGCGGGTGTCCGCCGCCAGGATCAGGTCTTTGAGCTGGCGGCGCGGGGTTTCCACCACAAACATCTCCGCCCGCCGCGCGCTCTGCTCGGCCTCGGTCTCCACCTGGCGCGCGAAACCGCCGGCCGGCACCACGCGTTCGCCGATGACGGGCCGGGCCGGCGGCTC
>JAGOBN010000624.1 GCA_017999235.1 Anaerolineales bacterium
ACCGTGCCCCAGGAGTTGCGCCTGCTGACGCCCAAGGCGGAACTGGCGCGTTACCGCGCCATTCTGCTGGAGAAGCCGGCCGTGCTGACCCCTGACCATCGCCAGCGCCGGCTGGAGTTGATCAACCGGCTTAAGCTGGGTTCCTTCCAAGAGCTGTGCGAGGCGGTCCGGGATTTAACCGCGCGCAGCTGGCAAAAGCCCCTCAACGAGATGGACGCCGCCGGCCTGCGGCGCGCGCGCGAGGGGCTGGGCCGGGAATGGGCCGCCGCCGAGGGTGTGGCCGTTCCCCTCGCGCTGCAGGAAATCGACGCCATTCTGGCGGAGTGCCGGCGCCTGCATCACACATAGCCGCGCCGGCGGCCGGCCTGGAATAAAAAGGTGTGCGCCCAAGTTCAGGCGCACACCTTTTTTGGTTGAAGAGCCGGCGGTTAGCCCGGGCGCCGGCCCGCCTCTCAAGCGGGGTGCATTTCTCTTTTTGGGCCGGCTGAGGCTACACTCACTCCTGGGCTTATGTCGCTCAGGAGCACCCCGATGTCCGATCCGCAAGCTGAACTGAAAGCCCGTTTGATGGCTCAAGCCGAAGCCGCCATTGAACAAATGTTGGCGCAACGAGTGGCGCCGGCCAAAGCCAGTCTGGCCGATATCGAGCGCGTGACCCGGACAACCGGGGAGTTGTTTGAGCAAGCCAGCGTGACGGAATTGGTGGCGGCTAGTGGGACGGCGTTTTCCAACTGGCCGGTCTGCCCAGAGTGTGGCCAGAAGATGAAATACAAGGGGAGCCGCCGGCGGCGGATGGTCACCGAGACAGGTGAAGTCGCCTTACAGCGGGCGTACTATCACTGTGCGGCGTGTAAGTGCGGCGTTTTTCCCCCTCGATGAGCGCTGGGCGATCAGCGCCGGGGTCTACAGCCCCGAACGCACCAAACAAATGGTGTGGCTGGCCAGCCACATGCCCTATGCGCTGGCGGTCGAAGTCTTTGAGTGGATTGCCCATCAAACGGTGCCGCTGAGTGCGATTTGGGAAGCGACCCAACAGCATGGGCAGCGGTTGCAAGCCTATCAAACCGACCAGGATCAGCCGGTGGCCGTCGAGCGCGTGCCGTTGCCGCCGGCCAGCCAGGATCATACGGAGCGGCTGGGGATCAGCGTAGATGGCGGGAGGGTTTGGGAACTGGACGCTGCGCGCGCTGAGCCTGGCGGCCGAGACCCCGCTGGGCACGGCCGTCGCCAAGATCGGTGAGAGGCTGGGCGCCGTTGCCATTATCCTGCTGCTCTGCCTCCCGGCTGGTTTCACGCTCGAGTCGTTGTGGCTTAAGCGCGGGAACCTGCGGTGGGCGCTGGTCGCCGGCGGGCTGGCGATCGTCAACTTCGGCACGAACGCCCTGATGGCGTCGGCGGGCGCGCCCAGGTCGCTGGGCGCGATCGGCGAATTGTTCCTGTGGGGGCTCGTCTTCTCGCTGGCCAACAGTTTCATGGAGGAACTGTGGTTCCGGGGGCTGTTCCTCGGCCGGCTGGCGCCCCATATCGGGGCGGGCGGGGCGGTGTTAATCACCGCGCTGATCTTCGGCCTGCTCCACGCGGGCGCCAACTACATCAATCCGGCCGTCCTCGTGGTGACCCTGCTCAACATCTTCACCCACGGCCTTGTGTTGGGCTGGCTGATGCTGAAGACCGACAGTCTCTGGGCGGCCGTGCTGTACCACTGCGCCATGGACCTGTGGCTGTTCGTCGGCCCGCTCGAAAGCCTGATCTGGGGCTGAGGGCGGGCCGGCCTCTGGGAATCGCTCGTGCGCCTCGGCCGGCTAGAGCCTGGCGCGCGCTATTCGTGACCGGCGTCGGGAAACATTTTCTCGCCGGCGCGAATGGGGACTTTGAGCCGGTTCTCAAAGGGGGTCAGCGGGCAGCTGTAATTCTCGTTATAGGCGCAGTACGGGTTATACGCCAGGTTGAAGTCAACCCGGAAGCGGTCTCCGCCCAGCGGCTCCGGCTCCAGGTAACGGCCGGCCCCGTACGTCTCCTGCCCGGCCAGCGCGTCCACAAACGGCAGGAAGTAGCCATGCTCCCCCAGGTAGAGCGTCAGCGCCGCCGGCTGGCCGGCTACAGCAAAAGTAATCCGGCCGTACCGCTGATACCGTTGAAAATCGCCGGTGGAAGTCTGCATCTCAATCACGGCGCGCTCCGGAAAAACATCCACCCGCGTCTCCAGCCGCAGTTCCGGCGCCTCCGGAAAGTAGCTCAAACCCGTAAACGCCCGCCTCTGCGCCGGCGTCAGCGGCGACTGTCCATGGCTCTTAAAGAAGGCGTCCTTCTCGGTGCGAAACTCCGCCAACGCGTTCATTTGATCTCCCTGATCAATACTGGACCAACCCGCCAAGGTAGGCTACACTAAAACTATACTGATTAAATCCGATTTATCCAGGCACCCTTTCTAGCGTGCACTGCGGCCCTTGTAACCCCACCGAGGCCGGTATGGCGCGTGAGGCGGAGTTGGTCAATCTGACCGTGCACATCGACCTGGGTTCGGACGCCGACGCGGACGAACTCGACCAGGTCGTGCGCCGGCTGAGCGCCGAACTCTTGGAGGCCGGCGCCGAGGCCGCCCGCCCGCTGAAGGCCGGCCCAGCCCCCGCCGGCGCAAAATCCGGCGAGGCCCTGGTCCTTGGCGCGCTCTCGCTCACCACGCTGGCCGCCGCTTTGCCCGGCCTGCTCGTGGTCCTCACCCAGTGGGCCGGCCGCAACGCCGGCCCGCAACGCCGCCTGACCATCAGCCAGGGCGAAGGCCCGCAGCGCACGGTGCTGGAGCTTGACGCCGGCCTGCTCACCGAAGCCCAGCTCCACGGCCTGCTGGACCGGCTCCTGTCCGCGCCGGCGCCCTCCGCCAGCGGCGTCTCGATGCAGAGCGGGGAAACCGCCATCGGCGGCCATGTGATCGGCCGCGATCAAATCACCCAGACCGTCATCCACGCCACCCCCGGCGCCACGATCATCGTCAATCCGGCCGCGCCCGAGGACTCCCCATGAGCCGCCGGCTGGCCCTCCTGTTGGGCAACACCGCCTATCAGGATCCCACCCTCGCGCAGCTCGTCACGCCCCAGGCGGATGCCAACACCCTGGCCGAGGTGCTGCGCTTCCCGGCCGTGGGCGGCTTCGACTCGGTGGCGGCGTTGGTCAACGCCAGCTCCACGGAGATCC
>JAGOBN010000049.1 GCA_017999235.1 Anaerolineales bacterium
TGGCCCGCTGTCTGACGGAAGTGGCCGAGTTCCAGGACTGGCCGGCGATGTCCGCCATGTTCGCCCGCTCCGGCGCCCGGCCGCGGCCGGATTGGGAATTGCCCTTCGCGGCCGGCCAGGCCGTGGAGGGTGACCCCGGCCTCATCGCCTACGGCGCCGCGGCCCTGGCCTGTCTGCAGATCAGCATCATCCTGGCCGATGATCTGCTCGACGATGATCCGCGCGGCGAGCACCTGAAAATCGGGGCCGGGCGGGCGGCCAACCTGGCGCTGGGCTTCCAGGGCGCGGCCGCGCAAGTCCTGGCCCGCGCGCCGGTGGAACCGGCGGTGCAGGCCGCGGCCCAACGCTGTCTGGCCCAGGCGGCGCTGCGGACCGCGCTGGGGCAGGATCTGGATGCCCAGAACCTGGAAGGCGAAGCCGCGTACTGGCGGGTGGTGGCGCACAAGAGCACCCCGTTCTACGCCGCCGCCCTGGAAATGGGCGCCCTGCTCGGCGGCGCCGCGCCGGAGGTCTGCGCGGGTTTGCACACGGTCGGTGAGCGGCTGGGCGAGATCATCCAGCTCAACGATGACGTGGTGGATGCCTTTGAAACGCCGGCCAACCCGGATTGGTGCCAGGGCCGCAACAACCTGCTCATCCTGTATGCGCGCACCGCGTCCCACCCGGAGCAGGCCGCGTTTGGCCGGCTCCAGGCTGAGGCCGCCCAGACACCGGCCGCGCTGGCGGAGGCGCAACAGCTGCTCATCCGCTGCGGCGCGGTCAGCTACGCCGTCTATCAGTTGGTGGAGCGCGCCGCCCAGGCCCAGAGCCTGCTCAGCGCCCTGCCGCTCAAGGCGCCGGCCGCGCTGGCCCGGCAGCTGAACCCGCTGTCGCCGGCCCTGCGCACCTGGCTGACCGACCACGGCCTCCCAACCAGCGGCCTGCTGGTAGAATCCAGGGGTGATAATCGGGCCTAGCCGCCGCTGGATCACCGACGCCACGAGCGTGTTTCTGTCCCTGATGGTGCTGGCCATCGGGGTCTTCTACACGGTCGTCACCATCTTCTATCTCCCCAAACCCGGCTTTACCTTTACCTCCACCTGGGTGGTGTCGGCGGTGGATATCTGCCACGACCCTTGGGGCACCTGTGCCGATGACGCGCTGCCGGTGCGCGTCGGCGACCAACTGGAACAAATCGGGGCGTTGAGCTTCGCCCAATACCGCGCCGATTTCGGCGCCACCCCGCTGGCCGGCGCCGCCCCCGGCACGGTGGTCCCCCTCACCCTGCTCCGCGACGGCCAGCGGCTGACCGTCGCCTGGCCAATGCCCACGCCGCCGGCCATGGTGTACTGGCTGGGGGCCGCCCTGCTGCTGGCCTTTCTGCCCTTCTGGCTGGCCGGCACCCTGGTCTTGCTCTTTCTGCGGCCGCGCGGCCGGCTGTGGGCGGACCTGGTGGCCAGCAACTACCTCCTGGCCCTCTGGGCGGTCACCGGCGTCAATTCGGTTTATCAAGCGCTGGGCGTCACCTACATCTACGTGTTGGCCGCCTGGTTCTTCCCCAGCGCTTATATCCCGCTGCACCAAGAAGCGCTCGGCTACCCGGCCGCGCACGCGCGCTGGGGGCGCCGGCTGTTGGTGCTCGGCGGCGGCCTGGGCAGCCTGTTGACGTTTACACATGGCTTAAGCCTGCGCTGGTGTTCGCTGGTTGTGGCCGGCGCCATCCTGGTGGGGCTGGGGCTGCTGCTCGCGCACGGGCGTCATCGGGTGCTGGCGATTCGCCAGATGGCGCGCCTGATGATGGCCGCCAACGTGTTGGGGTTTGGGCCGGGCATCGCCGTCTACACCCTCACCGGCCTCACCAACGGCCAAACGGAATTCGCGCCCGTCACCACCATCGCGGTCATGGCGCTGGCCATCTGGCCGGTGGGCTATGTATATGCCGCCTACCGCCACACCCTGGGCGCGCTGGAATTCCGGGCCAACCGGGTGATCACGCAATACAGCTACGCCGTCATCGTCAGCACGGTGATCGGGTTGGTGGTGGCCGCCCGCGTGGGCGGGCTGCTGCGGCCCCCGGAGCTCTTCGCCAGCAGCCTGGTGCTGGCCGGCCTGGTGCTGGCCCTGGTCTGGCTGGCGCGGCCGTTCCAGGCCTGGATGGACCGCCTGGCGTACGGCGTCGTCTACACCACTGACGACATCCTGCGCGTGATGGCGCGGCAGCTGCCAGTGGTGTCCGATGAGGCCAGTTTGATCCACCTGCTGGCGGACGAACTGCTGCCCAGCCTGCTGGTGCGCCAGTCCGCGCTGTACCGGCTGACCGAGCAGGGCCCCGAACTGGTGTATGCGCGCGGGGCGCCGGCGGATCTGACGTCCGACCAATTGCAACAGGCGCTGGCGCATCTCTGGGTCTATCAGCCGCCCCGGTCCACCGAAGCGTGGGTGCGCCTGGTGATCCCCTTGGACGTCCAGCACCGGCGCCAGGCGCTGTGGCTGCTGGGGCGGCGCGATCCAGACGATTTTTATTCGACCCAGGACATCTACTTGCTGCGCCTGCTGGCCAACCAGATCGCCGTGGCCCTGGAAAACACCCGGCTCTACCAGATTGTCCAGCGGCAGGCGGAGGAGATGGCGCGCCTGTACGAAGCCGAGAAGGAGATCAGCCGGCTCAAGAGCGAATTCCTGGCGCGCACCTCCCACGAGCTGCGCACGCCGCTGACCGGCATCCTGGGTTCGCTCAATCTGATTCTGGACGATCCGGAACTGCCGCCGGCCGATCAGCGCCGCTTCCAGGAAGCCGCCCACCGTTCGGCCACCAGCCTGCTGCGCCTGGTCAATGATTTGCTGGATATGGCCCAGATCGAGGCCGGCCGCCTCGCCCCCCGGCTGTGGGCCATGGACCTCCACCTGCTGGCGCGGGAGGTCTTTACCGAATTTGAGGCCCAGGCCAAACTGAAGGGGCTGGCCTTCACGGTTGCGGAGGCCCCGGAGCCGGCGCCGCTCGTCTGGGCCGATCCGGAGCGCGTCCGCCAGATCCTGCGAAATCTGGTGGAGAACGCCCTCAAATTCACGGCGCACGGCCAGGTGCGAATCTCCATCCAGCCGGAGGCACCGGCCGGCCGGGTGTCCCTGCTGGTCAGCGACAGCGGCGTGGGCGTGGCGCCGGAGCAGCAGGGGCTGCTCTTCCAGCCCTTCGTCCAGATTGACGGCGGGCCTACCCGCCGCTTCGGCGGCACCGGGCTGGGGCTGGCCATCTCGCGCCGCCTGGCGGAGCTGATGGGCGGCACGCTCACCCTGCACAGCGACGGTCTGGAGCAAGGCAGCACGGTGACGCTGACGCTGCGTCTGGCGCCGGCCGCAGGCGCGGAGGCCCCGGCCGATTTGACCCTGTGAGGCGCGCCCGCCTTCCCCGCCCGTGGCCGGTGCCCAGCACTTGCGATACAATCCCGCTGGTTAATGAGGTGAGACGGCATGGGCAAAACCGAACACATCTTGGATGTATCTGAAGCGACATTTGAAAGCGCGGTCCTGGCGCGTTCGCACAGCGGCCCGGTGGTGGTGGATTTCTGGGCGCCGTGGTGCGCGCCCTGCCGCACCCTGGGGCCGCTGCTGGAGAAACTGGCCGAGGCCGGCGCCGGCGCGTTTTTGCTGGCCAAAGTCAACGCGGATGAGAACCCCGGCCTGGCCGCCCAATACGGCGTGCGCGGCCTGCCGACCGTGAAAGCCTTCCGCGAGGGCCAGGTGGTGGCGGAGTTTACCGGCGCCCTGCCGGAGCGCAAGGTGCGGGAGTTCGTGCGTAAGCTCGCGCCTTCCCCGGCCGACCAGGCGCTCAATGAGGGGCTGAGCCTGCTGGCCACGCGCCACTGGGCGCCGGCCGAAGCCGCCTTCCAGCGCGTGCGCGAGACCGAGCCCGCCCACGGTGCGGCCGCGCTGGGCCTGGTCAAGGCGGTGCTGGCTCAGGGCCGCGGCTATGAGGCCAGTGAGTGGCTGGATAACTTCCCGCGCTGTGACGAGATTGTGGCGGCCGAGGCGCTGCGCCCGCTGGCCGAGTTCTTGAGCGAGGTGGAGGGCGCGGACCTGCCCGTGGACGACGACGAGCGCGCGGCGCTGTATCACCAGGCGGCCCGGCTGCTGGCGCGCGGCCACTGGGAGGCCGGCCTAGACGGTTTACTGGACGTGCTGCGCCAGGATAAGCGCTATCGCGGCGGCGCGGCGCGCAAGGTGATGCTGGCGCTCTTCGAACTGATGGGCGAAGCCGATCCGCTCACGCGCCAATACCGCGCCGAACTGGCGTCGGTGCTGTACTAAAGCCGCCGAGCTATGGCGCGCGGACCTCGGCCTCCACGGTCAGCGCGCCGGCGTGCTCAAAAGTCAGCGTGAGCGGGATCTTCTCACCCACCGTCAACACGCGGGTCAGGCCGATAAACATGACGTGCTGGCCGCCGCGCTTCAACTCGGCCTGGCCGCCGGCCGGCAGGTCAACGCCCTCCACGGGCGCCATCGACATCACGTTGTCCTGCAGCTCAGTGGCATGCAGTTCCACCGCCGCCGCGATGTCGGCGGTCACGCCGATGAGCCGGTCCGCGGCGCCGCCGTTGTGGATGGTGAAATAACCGGCCGCCGTGCCGCCCACCTCGGCCTGGCCGGGGATCTGGATGACGGCGTTCTGGACTTGCAGCCCGCCAGCCGGGGCCGGCGCGCACGCCGCCAATACGATCACTACTAATCCCAGCCCGAAAACCTGACACACGCGCATGACACCCTCACTCGGTGAGAACCAGCGGCCTTCTAAATTATACGCGGCGAGCGGGCGGGACCACGCATGGCGCCTCAGCCGCTAGCGCTGGCCGAGCCGGGGGCCGCGCCGACACTGGCCGACCTGTTGGCGGCCTCCGCTGAATGGCATCAGCACCTCTGCCCGCGCCAGGTGCTGGGCGCGCGGATGAGCCTGTGGGCCGGCGCCCTGCTCAACCTGCGCGTGCCGCAGCCGCCGGCCAGCAAACGCCTGCTGGCGATCGCCGAGACGGATGGCTGCTTTTTGGATGGGCTGGCTGTGGCCGCCAACTGCTGGGTGGGCCGGCGCACCTTGCGCGTGGTGGATTACGGCAAAGTGGCGGCCACGTTTGTGGATAAGGTCAGCGGCCAGGCGGTGCGGCTGGCCCCGCACCCGGACGCGCGCCAGCGCGCCGAGGCCTATGCGCCCGAGGCGCGCCACCGTTGGGAAGCCTATTTGCTGGGGTACCAGCGCCTGCCGGCCGAAGAGCTGCTGCAGGCCGAGGCCGTGCGATTGGTCCCCAGCGTGGAACAGCTGGTCAGCCGCTTCGCGGCGCGCGCGGTCTGCGCGGCCTGCGGCGAGGAAATCTTCAACGAGCGCGAGGTGGTGCGCGCCGGGGTGACCCTGTGCCAGGCCTGCGCCCACGGCTGCTACTACGAACGCCGCGCCGCGCCGGCCCGCCTCCCGGCTGCCCCGGAGCCGTGATCAGCCGGCCGCCCCCCGCTGTTTGGCGCGCGCCGCGTACACGTAGAGCGCGAGCAACGTGGCCAGATACGGCACCATGCCCGTGAACTGCGCCGGCACCGCGAAGGACTGCAGAAACAGCCCCAGCCCATCGGCGAAGCCAAAGACCAGCGCAATCAGCGCCACCCCCCACGGATTGCCCTTAACCAGAATGATGGCGGCCAGCGAGATCCAGCCGCGGCCGGCGGACATGTTTTCGGCAAACAGGCGCACATAGCCCAGCGACAGGAACGCCCCGCCCAAGCCGCACAGCCCGCCGCAGATCAGCAGCGCCTGCGCGCGCACGCCAGCCGCCGGCACCCCGCTGGCATCCAGGCTGGCGGCGTGGTAGCCGGCCGCCCGCAGCCGCAGGCCAAAACGCGTGCGGAAGATCACCCAGGCGCTGACCAGCGTGGCGGCCGCCGCCACATAGATCATGAGGTTTTGGCCGCTGAGGATCTCACCGAGCACCGGGATCTGATCCAGCCCCGGCACCGTCAGCGCCGGGATGGCCTGCAGGCGCGGGTCGGACAGGCTGCCTTTGACGTCGAAGATCTGACGCAGGAGATACGTGGTGGCGCCGACCGCGAACAAGTTGAGCGCGATGCCGGTGACAAAATCATCGGTTTTGAGCACCACCGCGAAGAGGATGAACAAGCCGGCCAGCAGCACGCCGCCCAGCACCGCGCACAGCACGCCGGCCGCCCAGCTGCCAAAAAAATACGCGCCCAGCACCGCGCAGAACGCGCCGGCCAGCAGCATGCCCTCCATGGCGATGTTGAACATGCCGGCGTAGTACGTGAAGGCGCCGCCCAGCGCGGCCAGCAAGATGGGCGTGGCGCCGGAGAGGGTGCCGGTGATTAAACCGATGAAGATGCGCATGTCAGAAGGTTAAGCCACGGATTACACGGATTACACGGATTGCACCATCACCAATCGCACAATCACCCATCCCCCCGCCACCCTAGGCCACGGTCCGCACCCGCGCCCGCCGGCGCGCCAGCCAGCCGTCCACAGCCGCGCTCAGCCGGCCGCGGCCAGCCACCACCACCAGCACCGTCACCGCCTGCAAGACCTGGATGAATTCGCTTGGCACGGCCGTGATCAGCTCCATGCCCAGCGCGCCGGTCTGCAGGGCGCTGAAGAACAAGCCGTATAACACCGTGCCCAGCAGACCGTTGTTGGCCACCACCGCGATCATGATGCCGTCCCAGGCGTAGTTGGCGCCCAGGCCTTTAAGAAAGCGGTGCGGGCCTGCCATCACCACCAGGCCGCCAGCCAGCCCGGCCAGCGCGCCGGTGGTCAGCATCACGGCCCAGAAATTGCGGTCCATGGCGCAGCCGCCCAGCCGCGCAAAGAGCGCGTTTTGTCCGGTCAGCCGCCACTCATACCCGGCCGTCCAGCGCTGAAACACAAACCAGATCATCGCCGCGGCCAGCGCCAGCACCACCAGCGCGCTGCTGAACGGACCGAACTCCGGCAGCCAGCCCGCGGCGCGGATGGCCGGCGTCATGGCCGAGAAGGCGCCGGGGTCGGCCAGCGGGCCGGTGATGGCCCAAAAGGTCAGGAGCTCCGCGATGGAATTGAGCATCAGCGTGGTGATGAACTCGCTCATATTCAGCCAGCGCCGCAGGGCCGCCGCCACTCCCGCCCACAGCGCGCCGCCCGCCAGCGCCATCAACAGCAGGAGCGGGATCTGCAGCGGGGCCGGCAGGGGCAGATAGAGGCCGGCGGCCGTGGCGAACAGCGCCCCCATCACCAGCTGCCCCGGCTGGCCCAGGTTCACCGGCCCGGACGCAAACGCCACCGAGGCCGAGAGGCCGGTGAGGATCAACGGGAGGCTGTTCTTCAGGGTGGTGGCCAGCGCGTCCACATCGCCCAGCGAGAACTCGGCCAGGGCCGCGTACGAGGCCAGCGGCTGGAAGCCCTGGGCGGCCAGGATCACGGCGCCCAGCAGCAGCGCCACCCCGATCCCGGCCAGGGCGGTGAGCGGCTTACGCCACATGCGGCCGGCCCTCCAGCATCAGGTAGCCAATCTCCGCCACGGTTGTGTGCTCCGTCACCCGTTCGGCCACGATCCGGCCGCGATGCATCACGATCAGCCGGTCCGCCAGCAGGAACAGCTCTTCCAGATCCGCCGAGATGAGCAAGAGGGCGCGCCCCTGCGCGCGCGCCTGCAGGATCCGGTCATGCACATACTCGGTGGAGCCCACATCCAGGCCGCGCGTCGGCTGATCCAGCAGGATAAACGGCCGCTCCAGCAGCAGCTCCCGGCCCAAGATCACCTTCTGCTGATTGCCGCCGGAGAGGGACCGAAAGGGGGCGTCGGCGGAGGTCATGGCCACGGCAAACTGTTCCCGCAGGCCGGCCACAAACCGCCGCGCCGCGCCGCCATCCAGCAGCCGGCCGCCCCACCAGGTAAGCGCCGGCGTGAGCCGATGATGGGTCATGATGGCGTTCTCCAGGATCGACGCGGTCAGGCTGCCCCCCTGCCGGCCGCGGTCCTGCGCCACATACGCCATCTGCCGCCGCCGTTCGAGGATCGGCGCGTGGGTCAGCGGCTGGCCATTCACGGTCAACGCGCCGGCGCTGGGTTCGGCCAGCCCCATGAGGGCATTGACCAGTTCCAATTGGCCATTGCCTTCCACGCCCGCCACGCCCACGATCTCGCCGGCGCGCACCTCCAGGCTGGCGGCGGCCAGCTCAATCCGTCCGGCGCCGGCCGGCACCGTCACCTGGTCGAGGCGGAACACCACCGGGCCGGGCACGGACGCGGTGCGCCGCGACCCAAACAGCACCTCCCGGCCCACCATCAGCCGCGCCAGCTCCGGCTTGGTCAGGGCCGCCGTCTCCGTGGTGGCCACATGCCGGCCTTTGCGCAGCACCGTCACGCGGTCGCCCAGGTCCAGCACTTCTTCCAGATGATGGGAGATAAACAGGAGCGTGTGGCCGGCGTCCCGCAGCCGGCGCAGCTCGCCAAAGAGCTGGGGGATCTCCTGCGGGGTCAGCACCGCCGTGGGCTCATCCAGGATCAGCACCGTCACCTGACGGTAGAGCAGCTTGAGGATCTCCACCTTCTGGCGCGCCGCCACCGAGAGATCGCCGACGCGCGCGTCCGCGGCCAGTTGAAAACCAAACTCGTCGATCTTGGCCTGCACCTGCCGGCGCGCGTCCGCGGCGCGCAGCTGGCCCAGCGGGCCGGCCGCCGGCTCCACGCCCAGGATCACGTTCTCCCAGACCGTGTACTCGTTGATGAGCAGCAGCTCCTGGTGGACCATGCCCAGGCCGCGGGCGATGGCGTCGCCGGGGCCGCGGAAATGCACCCGCTGGCCGTCCAGCCGGACCTCGCCGGCGGTGGCCGGCTCCAGCCCATAGAGCACCTTCATCAATGTGCTTTTGCCGGCGCCGTTCTCGCCCACCACGGCGTGAATCTCGCCGCGCCGGAAGCTCACGCTGACGGCGTCCAGAGCCAGCACGCTGGGCGGAAAGACCTTGGTGATCTGGCGCAGCTCGATGAAGTCAGTCACGGCGTTTCAGGCGGCAGCGGTTAAACACGAATGACACGAACTGGCCCGAATGGCCAGATCCCGTGCCATTCGTGGACCTTCGTGCCATTTGTGGCCAATTCTAGGTATGCAAGGTTACGGCTGGTAGCGTTCGATTTTGAGCTTGCCGGAGATGATGTCCTGGCGGATGGCCATGACTTTGTCGATGCTGGCCTGCGGCAGCACCTTGATCTGGGCTTCAAAGACCATATCCACGCCGCCCTGGGCCAGGCCGTCTTCGATGACCTGGCCGGGTTTGTAGGTGCCGTCGGCGATGGTCTGATACACGGCCTCGATGGAGCGGCCCACGTTCTTGACCATACTGCCGGCCACGAAACCGGGCTCGAGGTCGTTCTGGTTGGTGTCCACGCCAATCGCGTACAGCGCGCGCTCCTTGGCCGCCTGCAGCACGCCCAGGCCAGCCGCCGCCGCCACCTGGAAGACGATATCGGCCTTCTGATCAAACAGCTGCAGGGCCGCCTGCTTGCCCTTGGCGGCGTCATCCCACGCGCCGCCCAGGTATTTGCGCTCCACCTGGATGGCCGCGTCCACCGAGTGCGCGCCGTTCTCATAGGCGAACAAGAAGGCGTCCACCACCGGGTCCACATCACCGCCGACGACGCCCACCACTTTGTCGGCGTTCACGTTCTTGATGGCGGTATCGGTGGTGAGCAGGCCGGCCGTGACGCCGGCCAGGTAGGCGGCCTCTTCCTCAATGTAATCCACCGAAGTGATGGTGCTCTTGGAATTCTGGACCACCGTGTCCAGGTTGACGAAGATCTTGGCGGGGTTCTCGTCCGCGATGGCCTTCAGCTGGTCTTCAAAGCCGTAGGAGATCACGAAGATCACGTCCGCGAACTCCGCCGCCGCCTTGAGCGACGGCTCATATTTGGCGGCGTCGAAGTTGGCCTCGATGACGCGCGTCTCCAGGCCATACTGCTGGGCGATATTGTCCAGGCCGGCCTTGCCGGAGTCGTAGAAAGCGTTATCGCCGAGCGCGCCGTTGATCAGGTACACCACGCGCTTGGCGGCGGGGGCGGGTGTGGCGGCGGGCGCGCAGGCGCCGAGCAACAGCGCGGCGAGCGCCACAATCGAGAACAGACGGGTTTTCATAGGGCTGACTCCTTGTCAATGGGTATTGGCATTGTACCTCGTGCCAACGCCGGCGCCCCTGCAGGCAAACTGGCGGCCCGGAGATCGGTTGCCCCCTTTACGTCCCCTGGTTGATCAAGGGGAGATAGATTTTCACCGGCGCGGCGGTGGGCGCCACAAAGGCCTGGCCGTGGTCCAGCCCCAGCGCCACATTCCCCGTCGCGTCCACCGCCTGCACCACAAACTCCACCGGCTCCAGCGGCAAGGCCGTGTTCAACGCCGCCGTCCGGCTGGCCGCGTCATACGGCAGGTCCAGCTTCGTCCAGGTCCCGCTCGAGAGCGGCCGATACAGCACCACCACCCGCGCTACGCTCCCCCGGTCATCGGTCACCAGTACCTGGAACGTCACCCGCGCGTCACTCTCCAGCGTCGCCGTGACCGCCCACAGGCTCGGTGCGACAAAGTCTTGGGCTTCGAACGGCGCGTAGTAGATATCAAAGTCCAGGTGGGTATACAACCGCTCCGTCCCCGTCACCGCCCCGCCGGCCCGGAACTGACCCGGCACCACCACCAACCGCTCATGCCCGACCCCGTCGATCCCCAGGAACCGATTCACGATCGCCACGGTCGCCGGATACAGTTCCCCCCGATCTGTAAACTCCGGCTCTGTCGGATGGTAGCTCGTCGCATCCGTGATGGTCTGCGCGATCAAGGGATCAAAGCCCGTGATCTCAGTGAAACTTCCGCCCGTCCACAGCACCCCCTGAGCATACACCCCCGTCTGCGTGATGTTCAGGCTTGCCTGCGGCTGAACCGGCCGGCCGCCCGCCGCGAACACGTCGGTGCTCCCCGCCACCGTGTAGTACGTGCCCCGCGACCCCGTCGTCGGCGTGTAGGTGAAGTCCAAGCTGAGCTGCTGGAGCGCAGCAGTCCCACTCGCCGCCACCCCCAAACCGGCCGGCCCTTCCAGCGGGCCGGCATTACCCGCCGCCGTCACGCTCGCCCCGCCAAACGGCGTGCTGGAAGGCCGCGGCACGCTCACCCCCAGCATCGGCAGGCCGTAGTACGTCATCTCGCTGAGCACCTTCTCGTCATATAAGCTGAACGCTCCCGCCGCCAGCGAGTTGAAGTACAACTGCTTCGCCCGCATCAAGGCCCACCCCGCCGTCGGCGGCCCTTCACTCCAATCCGCCAACTCCCCCACAAAGTTCACCATCAACCGCTCGGAATACGCGATCAGGTCGGAATCACCATACCCATATCCCGTGTTTCCGATGAACGTCGCCCGCCGGCTCAAAAACGCCTGCGCCCAGTCCCCCCCGGCCTGCGGCAGGCCGGCCCCGTCCGGCACACTCAGCCCGCTATGGCAGCCCACCGAGAAGATCAGCGACCCGGAATAGTCCGTGAACGCCGCCGCGACTTCACTCGCCAGCACGTCCGGCCCTTCATTCGGGAAGAACTCGGCCTGGGTGAAATGCGCGTTGAGGGAAATCAGCCCCGGCGCCGTATCCCCCAGGCTCCCCGGCAGGCCCAGCGCCCCGCGGGCCTCCACCCCCGTCCAGGTGTTGCTCACCAGCGGGTTCACCAGCGTCACCCACTCCGGGGTAAGTCTGAGCCGAACGGCATAGAACGGAATCAGCGGGATCAGCACGCCAAAGCCCAGCAGATCGACGAAGACGATCAGCAGCAGCACGATGATGCGCCGG
>JAGOBN010000625.1 GCA_017999235.1 Anaerolineales bacterium
CACCATGTGCTCGGCGATCATCAGGCGCAGCCCGTCCACGCGCATGACGGTCTCGTCGGCGGCCGGCGCGGGTGAGGCCACCGGCGCGGGGGGGCGGGCCGGGGGGGCCGGGGGGGCGGCCGGCTCCACCTCGGCCGGTTCGGGCGCCGCCGCCGGCAGGGATGCCGCCGGCAGGGATGCCGCCGGCACAGGTGCCGCGCTCACCCCGCCCTGGCGGGTTTCTAAATAACCCAGGACATCTTTTTTTGTGATCCGTCCGCCTAGACCGCTGCCGGCCACCAGATGCAAATCCACGGCATATTCTTCGGCCAGCTTCGCCACCACCGGCGAAATAAAGCCCAATTCCCGGTGCGCCGCCCGGGAGGCGGCCGGCGGCAGGTCCTCGGCCGGCGGATGGCGATGGCCGTTGGCGGCGGCCGCCGGCTCCGGCTCCGTCTCCGCCGCGCCGATCAGGGCGATGGGGGTGCCGGCTCTGACCGTGACGCCGGGCTCCACGAGCAGTTTGAGCACCACGCCGGCGGCCGGCGCGGGGACCTCCGTATCGACCTTGTCGGTGTTGACTTCCAGCAGGGGCTCGAACTCCTGCACCGGGTCGCCTTCGCGCTTGAGCCATTTGCTGATGGTGCCTTCGACGACGGACTCGCCCAGTTGGGGCATGCGGACTTGGATGGTGGGCATAAGGGGTTATCGATAAAACATGGGATAGCGCGCCGGCTCGGCCTCGTGCATCAAATCATACACGGCTTCGAAGATCTGCTCGACGTTGGGCTTGGACCAGTAATCGCCGTCGGAGCCGTAGGCCGGCCGGTGCGGTTCGGCCGCCAGCGTGCGGGCCGGCGCGTCCAGCCAGCGGAAACCGGCCTGGCCTTCCAGGACCGCCTGATACATGTAGGCCGTGGTCCCGCCGGGCATATCCTCATCGAGGAACAGGATGCGGCTGGTCTTCTGGAGGGATTGGCCGATCAGGCCAAAGCGGTCAAAGGGCAGCAGCGAGCGCACGTCGATAACCTCGGTTTCCACGCCCACCTGCGCCAGCAGACGCGCGGCCTCCAGCGCCAGCCGGCAGCACGCGCCATAGGTCACCACCGTCACATCGCCGCCGGCGCGGATCACTTCCGGCACGCCCGGCGGCACGGTGAAGGTCTCTAGATTATCGGGCTGGCGTTCCTTGAGCCGGTAGCCGTTGAGCACCTCCACCACCAGGCCGGGCTCGTCGGATCTGAGCAGGGTGTTGTAGCAGCCGGCGGCCTGGGTCATATCGCGCGGCACAAATAGGTGCAGGCCGCGCAGCACGTTGATGGCGGCGGCCATGGGCGAGCCGGAATGCCAGATGCCCTCCAGCCGGTGGCCGCGCGTGCGGACAATGACCGGGGCCTTCTGCCCGCCGGCCGAGCGCCAGTGCAGGCAGGCCAGATCGTCCGAGAGGATCTGCAGCGCATAGAGCAGATAATCCAGATACTGGATTTCGGCGATGGGGCGCAGGCCGCGCAGGGCGAGGCCGATGGCCTGGCCGATGATGGTGGCCTCGCGGATGCCGGTGTCGGCCACGCGCCGGTCGCCATACTTGGCCTGCAAACCCGCGAAGCCCTGGTTGACGTCGCCCAGCCGGCCCACGTCCTCGCCAAAGGCCACCACGCGCGGATCGCGCGCCAGGATGGCGTCGAAGGCGGTGTTGAGAATCTCAAACCCCTGCCGCTCCGGCGAGCGCTGCGAGTAGCGCGGCTTGACCTCCGGCACGTTCAGCGCGGCTTCGGCCGAGCGGCTGTGCAGATAGGCGCCGTAGCGTTCGCGCTGGAGGGCGCCGTGCTCGGCGCGCCAGCGGATGAGCGGCTGGCGCAGGGGCTCCGGATCGGCGCGCAGGGCCAGCAGCGCCTCGCGCACGGCGGTTTGCGCGTCGCGGCGGAGCGGGGCCGGCGCCGCCAGCAGGCGCTCTTTGATCTGGCGCAGCGCCTCCGGCTGCGAAGCCAGCGGCCGCACCTGATCCAGCAGGTCGGCCACCTGCCGGTGCTCGGCGCGGATGGGGTCGTGGAAGGCGGCCCAGGCCTGGGCGCGCGCCTGTTCCACCGTCCGGCGGGCGTCCTGGTCCAGCATGTCCAGCTCGGCCGGCGTGGCGGCGCCGCGCGCCAGCAGCCAGGCGCGGAATTGGCGCACGGCATCGTAGGTCTGTTCCCACTCCAAACGTTCGCGCGATTTGTAGCGCTCGTGGCTGCCGGAGGTGGAGTGGCCCTGCGGCTGGGTCAATTCGATGACGTGGACGATGGCCGGCACGCGCTCGGCGCGCACGACTTCGGCGGCGCGGGCGTAGGTCTCCAGCAGGGCCGGGTAATCCCAGCCGCGCACCGTGAACAGCTCAAAGCCGGCGGCTTCGCCCGGCGCGCGCTGGAAGCCGCGCAGCAGCTCCCCGATGTTGGCCTTCAGCAGCTGGTGGTCGTTCGGCACGGAGATGCCGTAGCCGTCATCCCAGATGGAGAGCAGCACCGGCGCGCGCAGGACGCCGATGGCGTTGATGGATTCCCAGAAGAGGCCTTCGGCGGTGCTGGCGTTGCCGATCGTGCCGAAGGCGAGCTCATCTCCCTGGTGCGAGAACTGGGTCAAGCCGCGCAGCTCGGCCAGCTCCCGGTAGAGGCGGGAGGCGTAGCCCAGGCCCACCAGGCGCGGCATTTGGGAGGCGGTTGGCGAAACATCGGCGGAGAAGTTGACCTGGGCGGTCAAATCGCGCCAGCGCCCCTCGGCATCCAGGCTGCGGGTGCCGAAGTGGCCGGGCATCGAGCGGCCGCCCGTCATCGGGTCGGCGGCGGGGTCGGCGTGGGCGTACAGGCCGGCGAAGAACTGCTGGTAGGTCAGGGCGCCCAGCGCAAAGGCCAGCGTCTGATCGCGGTAGTAGCCGGCGCGGAAATCACCGGGGCGGATGACCTTGGCCAGGGCCAGCTGGGCCAGCTCCTTGCCATCGCCAAAAATGCCAAACTTGGCCCGGCCGCTCATCACCTCGCGCCGGCCGATCTGGCTGGCCAGCCGGCTTTCGGCGGCCAATTGATAGTCCTGTAGGAGCGCGGCTTCGTCTAACTTAAGCAGAGGTTCGGTCGTTGCGATCACGAGGCTCCTGGGTCAAATTGGTGATGCTGTGTGCAAATAGTCCAATTTTGACTTGCCGGTATCGTAGAACATGACCGAAAGGGCGTCAAGGTGAGA
>JAGOBN010000626.1 GCA_017999235.1 Anaerolineales bacterium
CAGGCGGATGGCGTTCACGCCGGCGGCCGCGCGGCCCATGGCGCGCACTTCATCTTCGCAATAGCGCAGGGCCTGGCCCTGTTCCGTCACCAGGATGATGTCTTGGCCGCCCAGCGTCAGCCGCACCCAGCCCAGCAGGTCGCCCTCGTCCAAGTTGGTGGCGATGATGCCGGACGGCCGCACCGCCGCGAACTCGGACAGCGAGATGCGCTTGATGCGGCCCAGGCGCGTGGCCATGACGCAGTAGTTGGCGCCGGCGAAATCCCGGACCGGCACCACGGCCGTGATCGCCTCGCCCGGCGGCAGATTGATCACGTTGGCCAGCGCCACCCCGCGGTCGGCGCGGTCCGCCTCCGGGATCTGGAAGGCCCGCTCGGAGTAGACCTTGCCCTTGTCCGAGAAGAACAGGACCGTGTCCAGCGTGCTGGCCAGGAACATATACTGCACCACGTCCTCTTCGCGCAGTTCCTGGCCCTTCAGGCCGACATTGCCGCGCGACTGGACGCGGTACTTCTCCTGCGGCGTGCGCTTGATGTAGCCGCGCTGGGTGACACTGATGAGGACCGGTTTGTTCTCCACCAGATCCTCTTCCGTCATCGTATCGGTGGCTTCCACCGCGATCTGGGTGCGGCGGTCGTCGCCGTATTTCTCGGCCAGGCCGGTCAGATCGTCCTTGATCAAGGCCAGGATTTTCTTGGGATTGGCCAGGAGGTCTTCCAGGGCCGCGATCTGGGTCATCACCTCCGCGTGCTCGGCCTCGATCTTCTGGCGCTCCAACGCCGCCAGCCGGCGCAGCTGCATATCCAGGATCGCCTGGGCCTGGACCTCGCTCAGGTGGAAGCGCGTGATCAGGCGCTCCTTGGCGGTCTCGGCGTCCGGGCTTTCGCGGATGGTCCGGATCACGTCGTCCAGGTGCGCCAGCGCGATCAGCAGGCCGTCCAGGATGTGGGCGCGCCGGCGGGCTTTCTCCAGCTCAAACTGCGAGCGGCGTGTGATGACCTCGCGCCGATGCTCCACAAACGCCTGCAGGATCGGCTTGAGGCGCAGCAGCTTGGGCTCGCCGCCCACCAGGGCCAGCATCTGCGCGCCAAAGGTGCTCTGCAAGGCCGTGTACTTGTAGAGCTGGTTGAGCACCTTGCGCGCCTGCGCGCCGCGTTTGAGCTCGATCACCACGCTGATGCCGCGCCGGTCGCTCTCGTCGCGCAGGTCGGAGATCGCGTCGATGCGGTCATCGCGCACCAGCTCGGCGATGCGCTCGATCAGCGCCGACTTGTTCACCATGTACGGCAGTTCGGTGATGACGATGCGCTGGCGGTTGGCGCTCAGGTCTTCGACGTGGGCCACGCCGCGCACCACGATGCGGCCCTTGCCTTCGCCGTAGGCGGCCTGGATGCCGTCGCGGCCCACAATAATGCCGCCGGTGGGGAAATCCGGGCCGTGGATAAACTGGGTCAGCTCGCCCAGGCCGATCTCATCCACCGTGTCATAGTGGTCAATGAGGTGGGTGAGGGCGGCCACCACCTCGCGCAGGTTGTGGGGCGGGATGTTGGTGGCCATGCCCACCGCGATGCCGGTGGCGCCGTTCAGCAGCAGGTTGGGCAGGCGGGCCGGCAGGACAGCCGGCTCCTGCAGCGAACCGTCGAAGTTGTCGGTGAAGTTGACGGTGTCTTTGTCGATATCGGCCAGCAATTCATCGGCCGGCCGGCCCAGGCGCGCCTCAGTGTAGCGCATGGCGGCCGGCGCGTCGCCGTCCACCGAGCCAAAGTTGCCCTGCCCGTCCACCAGCAGGTAACGCATGGAAAAATCCTGGGCCATGCGCGCCATCGCATCGTACACGGCCGAGTCGCCGTGCGGGTGGTATTTGCCCAGCACCTCGCCCACAATCCGGGCGGACTTCTTATATGAAGTATTGGCGCGCAAGCCCATATCGTGCATGGCGTAGAGGATGCGCCGCTGGACGGGTTTGAGGCCATCCCGCGCATCCGGCAGCGCGCGGGAGACGATGACGCTCATGGCGTAATCGAGATACGCGCCGCGCATCTGCGTATCAATGCTAATCCGCTCGACTTGGCCGATCTCCATGTTCCTCACGAACCTTTCCAGCCCACCCGCCCGGCGGACGCCGGCGGGCGTCCGCGCCCAGCGGCGCTAAGTTAACCTTAAGTGTACTCAGATGCTAGGAGTTCGCCAAATTGCCGCTTGACAATATGACCTAGCCGATGAAAATAGAGGAGCGAGCTCCTGGGTGCCCCCCTCACCCGGGGGCTCGCACTTTAAGGCGGCGGCGGCCAACGCCGGCGGCGTTATTTTTGCCAGCCCCGCCCTCCAGCTCCTCCCGCCAAGCATACCAGCCCCCTCCAAATGCGCGTCCCGTGCCCGGCCTCCGGAGCAACGCTTAAAAGAGCTAGTTCCTTTATGCCGCAAGAATAGTCAGAGACTAGCCCGTCCACATAGTTAACGGGCGATTGACTCCCCTTGTCCAAAAACCGGATGATAAATCCGGATATAAACGGTCTTGTTGGGCGATTTATCCCGCCCTGACTTTCTCGCGACCTCCGAGACAGGTCCGCTAGGCCGGCGTCTCTTGTCCGAGCC
The DNA here is from genome assembly GCA_017999235.1 of Anaerolineales bacterium. Next base: position 2,596 of record JAGOBN010000626.1, read on the forward strand.
GTTTTTTTCACGAGGAGGAATCCTTATGATCGTTGGACATCCGCTCACCACCGCCTGGCGGCGATCCGGTTGGGCCTGGCTCAATCGCTCATTCTCAGTGCTAGCCCTGCTTATGACGACGGTCAGCCCGCTGACCGGGTCCGTCGCCAGCGTGGCAGCGGCCCCGCTGGAGGTCCCCACCACCGTGCTCGAAATCAGCGTGGTGGATGTGACAGATGCCAGCGCCATCCCGGAATACCAGTTCCTGATTAACGAAGACAACACCGGCGACCCGGCCCAGCCGCGCACCCCGGACTGCGACCCGACGGTCGAACCCAGCCTGGCCGATTGCGACTGGCCCTCCATTCGCGCGGTGCCGGGCGCGGCCCCGATTGTGACCCAGGGCGACCAGACGATCCTCGACGATACGCTGGGGCTGAATCTGCAGCCTTACCTGGCCGCAAATCCCGGCGCGACCAAGTTCCTGATCTCGGTCGTGGCGGATGGCTACAAGATCGGCGGCACGCACTTCACCATTGACAGTCTCGACACGGACACCCCGGTCGTCGTCGAGCTGGTGCCCAATCCCCTGCCGCTGGCGACCATGCGG
>JAGOBN010000627.1 GCA_017999235.1 Anaerolineales bacterium
GGCAGATGGTAGAGCAGCACGTCGGCCGGCAGGCCGGCTTCAGCTTCCGGCGGCGGGCCGAGCTTGATGACGGTCAGCGGATGACCGTGGGCGCGCTCCGCCAGCAGCGCGGCGCGCAGGCTGTCATTCAACAGCGCAGTGATGATCAGGAGGCTGGCGCCGTACGGCAGGCGCGGCAGCTCGGTGGTTAACACGGTGTCAAACGGCGCCAGGGTGTAGACGGTCAGCTGCGCCAACAGCTCCAGCAGCCGCGCGGCCTGGCCGCTGTGGCGGGCCGGCGGCACACGCACCCGCCATTGGCTGGCGCCCAAGGCGCCGTTGCTGAGCAGGCCCACCGGCCGGCCGGCCTCCAGCGCCGCGCAAGCCAGCGAGGCCGCGGCCGTAATCCCCTGCTCGAACAGCTCCAGCCGCACCCCGCCCTGCGCCCAGTCCAGGGTCTGCGCGTTCAGGGCAATGATGAGGTGCGGATCGGCGCTTGGCTCAAAGCGCTTGGTCTGCAGCGCGCCCTGCCGCGCGGTGGCGTTCCAATGGATGTGCCGCAGGCTGTCGCCGGGGAGATACGGGCGCGCGCCGGCCACGCGCAGCGGGTCCGTGAGGATGCGGCGCGCCGCGCGGCCTTCGCCATAGGGCCGCGCCGGCCGCAAGTTCAGGGCGGCCACGGGGACCACGCGCGGATAGACCAGCACGGTCTGCGTCTCCGGCGCCACGGCGGATTGGGTCCGCAGGCCGAACAGATCGCCGGAGGCCAGCCGCGCCGGCCCGAGCTGATGCGCGCCGCGCTGAGCGCCTACCAGCCGGTAACGCCGGCGGACGCGTTCATACCAGCGCAGGCTGAGAAACTGGACCAGGGTGCGGGTCTGCGGCGAACTGGAAGCTTCGAGGGCGGCGTCGACGAGGGTCAGGCCGGCGGAGAGCTCGTCTTCCACGCGCAGCCAGGCCAGGGGCAGCGGTTTGGCGTTGGCCACCTCCACCCACAGCTCGGTTTCTTCGCCGCAGGCCAGCCGGTCCGCGCCCACGCGCCGGGTATAACGCACGCCGGCCAGGCAATAGCGCGCCCAGACTTCCGTGGCGCCGGCGGCCAGGGTCAGCAGTCCGGTGAACAAAAACAGCGGGAGGTTGTGCAGCAGCAGGGTCAGCGCCGCCAGGAGCGGCAGGACCAGATACGCGGCCCGCCATCTCATGCGGCGGCCGGCTCCGACCAGCTTTCTTCCACCGGCACCGGCACCGCCGCCACGATCTCGGCCAGCAGGTCCGCCACCGAACGGCTGCGCAAGCGCGCGGCCTGGGACGGGATCAGGCGATGGGCCAGCACCGGGCCGGCCAGCGTCTGCACATCATCCGGCAGGACAAAGGCCCGGCCGCGCAGGGCGGCCAGCGCCTGGGCGGCGCGGTAGAGCGCCAGCGTGGCGCGCGGGCTGGCCCCCAACGCCAGCGTCGGCGCCGCGCGCGTGGCCCGCGCCAGCGCCACCAGATAGGTCTCGACGGCGGCGCTGACATGCACGGCCCGGCATTGCCGGCCCAGCACCGCCAGCGTGTCGGCGGAAGCCACCGGCCGCAGGTCCGCCAAGGGGTCCGCGTCCCGGAAGCGCCGCAGGATGGCGTGCTCGGCGGCGGCGTCCGGATACCCCAGCGTGACGCGCAGCAGGAAGCGGTCTAGTTGGGCCTCCGGCAAGGGGAAGGTGCCTTCTAATTCGATGGGGTTTTGCGTGGCCAGCACCAGGAATGGCTCTGGCAACGGGCGGGTGACGCCGTCCACGCTCACCTGGCGCTCTTCCATCGCTTCCAGGAGCGCGCTCTGGGTGCGCGGGCCGGCCCGGTTGATCTCGTCCGCCAGCAGCACCTGGGTGAAGACCGGGCCGGGCCGGAACTCGAACGCGCCGGTCTGCTGATTGAAGACGTTGACGCCGGTGATGTCCGAGGGCAGCAGGTCCGGCGTGAATTGCAGCCGGCGGAAGGAACAATCCAGCGAACGCGCCAGCGCCTTGGCCAGCGTGGTCTTGCCCAGGCCCGGCACATCTTCGATCAGCACATGGCCGCGGGTGAGCGCGGCCACCAGCAGCAGTTCGGCCGGGCCGGCCTGCCCCACACTGACTTGGGCGATGTTGGCCAGCAGGGCGCCGGCGGCGGCGTGGACATTGGGCATGGGCGTGTCATCCTCAGGAGAATACCGGCCGCGCCGGCCGCGGGTTCAGTCCGGTTCCCAGGCCGCTGGGTCGCCCACCTGGATCGGCCCGCCGGTGAGGACGCGCGCCAGCGTCCCGCGCCGGCCGCGCAGTTGATCGCGCAGGCCCGGCCGCAGGGATTCAATATAGGCGCAGGGCGCGCAATCGCGGGTGATTTCCAGCACGGCCGCGCCCACGCGCAGGCGCCGGCCGGCGGCGGCCCCCGCCAGTTCCAGGCCGGCCACCACGATGTTCTCGCGCACCGCGCCGGGCGGCAGGTTGAACTCTGCCAGGGTCTCGCTTTCAATCAAGAGCACCTGGCGGATCTTCTCGCCGGCGTGGGCGTCGCCGCTCAGACCGTGGCCGGCGACGGCGTCCACGCGCGGCACGGCCAGCATCGGCTGCGCGTGGACGGATTTGAGATGGAGGGCGCTGACGGTGGCCATGTAGAAAAAGAGGGATTAGGGACTCAAGCCCTAATCCCTCCCGCCTGGAATTCCTTAGAACGTCTTGTTGTAGAGAACTTCGCTGCCTTCGCTCTTCACCATGTGGAAGCCGCGCTTCTGCAGGGCGTGGAGCATGCGGACGTTATCGTGCGTGGTCTCGGCCGTGACGCGCTTGAAGCCCCAGCGCTGGGCCACCTCCAGGCCGTAATCCGTCAGCACCCCGCCCACGCCGCGCCCCTGCCAGGCGTCCTCCACCAGGGCCGCATATTCCACGCTCTCGCCGGTCTGATCCGCCACCAGGCGCACCGCGCCGATAAACTTGCGCTCGCCGCCCTCGTTGATCTCGGCCATGATCGCCATCTCGCGGTCATAGTCCGTGAACACGAAGCGCCGGGCCATATCGTGCGTGGCTTCCTTGAACAGGTAGCGGAAGCGGAAGCGGATAGTCTCCACCGAACAGCGCGCGATCAGCTCGCGCCACATGTGCTCGTCCTCGGGCTTGAGCGGACGCAGGATGATGGGCGTGCCATCCGGCAAAGCGGCCGGCCGCGTGAACTCATCCGGATAGGGG
>JAGOBN010000628.1 GCA_017999235.1 Anaerolineales bacterium
ACCCAGCTGGACCACACCCCGGAAGCCGCGTATCGCGGCCTGATGTCGGCGTATGCCGGCCTGGGCGACTTCGCGCAGGTGGAGACCACCTACAAGGCCTGCGCCAGCGCGCTCAAGAAAGAGCTGAATGACCCAGAGTGGGAGCCGGCCGAAGCGACCCGGCTTTTGTATGAGCGCCTGCGCCTGGAGCACAAGGCGGCCGCCACGCGGATAACCAATCCACCGCCGGCGGCTGAGGCCCCGGTCGTTCCCCAGCCGCCGACTATATTGCAACCCCCGGCTGTACCTCAGCCGCCGGCTGTATTCCAGCCGCCGGCTTTGCCCTTTGTGGGCCGGGAACGCGAATTAGCCGAGATCGCCCAGCGCCTGGCCGAGCCCGCCTGCCGCCTGCTCACCCTGGTTGGCCCCGGCGGCGTGGGCAAGACGCGCCTGGCACAGCACGCCGCCGACGCGCTGCGGCCGGCCTTCCCGGAAGGGGCGCATTTTGTCCCGCTGGCCACCGCCGATACCCCGGAGGCCGTGGTGGCCGCCATCGCCGGCGCCGTCGGGCTGACCTTCTACGGCCGCGAGCGCCCGCGCGCGCAATTGCTGGATTACCTGCGGACGCGGCGCCGGCTGTTGGTGCTGGATAACTTTGAGCAGCTGGCCGCTTACACGGATGTGGTGGATGACCTGCTGACGGCGGCTCCGGACCTCCGGCTGATGGTGACCTCGCGCGAGCGCCTGCATCTGCCGGGAGAGTGGCTGCTGGAAGTGGACGGCCTGGCCTGCCCCCCGGATGACCAGGCGCCGGACCGGGAGGGCTACGCGGCGGTGCAGCTCTTCTTGCAGACCGCGCGCCGGCTGTATTCGCGCACCTCGTTCGCGGACGAGCTGGCGGATATCGCCCGCTTATGCCGCCTGGTGGGCGGCCTGCCCCTGGCCATTGAGATGGCCGCGGCCTGGGTGCGCGCCCTGCCCTGCGCCGAGATCGCGCGCCAGGTGGAAGACAACTTGGCCTGGCTGGCGCGCCCGCTGGCGCACGCGCCAGAGCGCCAGCACAGCATGCGGGCCGTGTTCGAGCAATCCTGGAATCTACTCACCGAGGCCGAACAAAAAGTATTGCGGCAGCTGGCCGTTTTGCGCGGCGGCTTCCAAAGAGAAGCGGCCGAAAAGGTGGCCGGCGCGCCGTTGGCCCTGCTGCTCTCGCTGGCGGATAAGTCCTTCCTGCGCCGCAGCCCGGCCGGCCGCTTCGAACTGCACGAGCTCCTGCGCCAATATGCGGCCGAGAAACTGGCCGAGGCCGGCGCCGGCGAGGTGGAGACGCGGTTGGCGCATTACTTCCTGGAACAGGCCGCCCGCCGCCCCGGCGACTACACCGCCCTCGAGCCGGAGTGGGAGAATCTGCGCGCCGGCCTGCGCGCCGCGCATCGCCACCGGCTGTGGGCCGCGGTGCTCGGCTACGCGGAGTGCCTGGGCGAGGCCTGGCTGGCCCGCAACCGTCTGGATGAAGCGCGGCAAGGGTATGCCCTGGCGCGTGAGGCGGCGGAGGCCCTGGGCCACCCGCGCAGCCTGGCGACCGTGCTCATCGGCTGGGGCCGCGCCTGCGGCGAGCAAAGCGACTACGCCGAAGCGCGCGAGCATCTGACGCGCGCGCTGCAGCTCTGCCGCACGAGCGGCGACACCGCCGGGGCGGCCGGCGCGCTGTATCAGCTGGGTTACTTGGCCGTGGAACAGGCCCAGTTTGCGGAGGCGGAGGCGCGGCTGGCGGAATGTCTGGCGCTGCGCCAGAGCGTGGAGGATGCGCCCGGCATCGCCGAAGCGCTGTTTGAGCAGGCCCGCATTCTCTATCACACGGACCGCTGGCCGGCGGCAGTCACGTTGGGCCGCCAGCTTCTGGAGCGGCAGATCCAACTGGGCGACCGGCTGGGGAGCGTGCGGACGCTGCGCCTGCTGGCCAACGCCGCGGTGGAATTGAGTCTGAGCGCGCCGGCCGAGGCCGGCGACTGGCTGGCCCAGGCCCGCGCTTACTGTGAACAGGCGCTGGCGCTGTGCGAGGCCCTGCAGGTGCAGGATGAGTTGGCGCTGGTGCTGCGGTCGCTGGCCAGCGTCCACAAACAGCGCGGGGATTTAGAGGCCGCCCAGGCGGCGGTGGAGCGCGGCTTGAACCTGTTGCAGCGCCGGGGCAACCGGCGGGATCAAGCCATCAGCCTGCTCGAACTCAGCATGATCCACGAGAAGCGCGCCGACTACGCGGCCTGCCGGCAGGCCGCCGAGCGCAGCCTGCAATTGTGTCAGCAGTTGGACGACCGGTTTGGCAGCGTCTACGCGCTGACCAAGATCGGCGATGCCGAACTCCAATTGCGCGAGCCAGCCCACGCCTGCCAGGTCTGGCGCCAGGCCCTGCTGGCGGCCGAGACCTTCACGCCGGCCCATCCGCAGGCCGAACTTCTGCGCCAACGCCTGCGGGAGAATCGCTGTCCAGAAATTTAGCCGGTCCGGGGCCAGTTATCGCCGGGGCCGTGCGTCCAGCCGCGGGCGTGGGCGATCGCCAGCCAGTTCTCACCCGGCCGGCCGGCCAGGCCCTGCGCGCGCAGCCACTCGCCCCACGGATCGCCGGGCGCGGCCGGCAGCTCCGCCGGCGCGGGCTCATTCACCGCCGCCACCCGGCGCGGGAAGAGATCGTCCAATTCAGCCGCCGCCGTCGCGTCGTCCACCTCCCGCTCACCCCAGCGCGCCGTCTGGCCCGCCCACTCCCCATCCAGGCCCACCCCGGCCAGGGCCGTGTCCGCGGCTTGGATCAAGCGGTCCAACGGTTTTTCGCCGGACATGACCGCCCCCACGGTGACAATCTCGGTTACGGGGCGGGCGACGCCGCCCGGCAAACGGCAGACCGGCGCCAGGGTCTTGGCCGCGCTCACCCGCGCCCAGCGCCGCTCCAGCCGCTCCGCCGCTTCCCCCAGCCCGCGCCGGCGCAGCACCTGTGCGGCCACATACGGCCGCAAAATCGGCGTGGGGTGGTCATCCTCCGGGTCCGACGTGCTGAACGTCGCCTCGGGATGCCATAGCAGCAGTTCCTGCAAACTGAGCGCGCCGGCCGGCCCGGCCACCAAGGCCGCAAACGTATCCGCGAAGACTTCCTCAGCCCAGCGGCCCACCGGATGATCATCCAGCCAGGCGGGCAGGCTCCGGGCAAAGGC
>JAGOBN010000629.1 GCA_017999235.1 Anaerolineales bacterium
TCAACAAGCACACCTATCGCAGCACCCTCGCCGTCATGGGCGGGGTGTTCATGCTCCCGGTCAGCGCCGAGCAGCGGGAAAAGGCCGGGATCGCGGCCGGCGAGGTGGTGACGGTCACGCTGGAATTAGATCTGGCGCCGCGCACCGTGGAGGTGCCGGCCGATCTGGCGGCGGCCTTGGCGAAAAAGAAGGGCGTCCGGGCGGCCTTCGACGCGGCGGCGCCCTCGGCGCGCAAGGAATTTGTCCGGCAGGTGGAGACCGCCAAAGCCGCCGAGACCCGGGCGCGGCGGATTGCCGCGATCGTGGAGAAACTCACCCCGCCGACCGGCGCCCGCTAGGCCGGCCCGCTCAGCGCCCCACCAGGGCGTGATAGAACCCGGCCACGCCGTTGAGAATGTACTGCACGGCCAGCGCCGCCAGCACCAGCCCCAGCACGCGCGTGATGATGTGCATCACGCCCTCGCCCAGGCGGTTCATCACCCGCTCGGCCATATACAGCGTGGGCCAGGCGATCAGATAGATGCCGGCCACAATGCCGGCCAGCAGCATCAGGCGCGTCCAATCCGCGCCCACCTGGGTGGCCAGCAGCAAGATGGTGGCGATGGTGCCGGGGCCGGCCAGCTGCGGGATGGTCAGCGGGAAGATGGCCACATCCGCGCTGGCCTCATTGCCTTGCGGCGCCTGGATGTGCGAGCGCTGGCCCAGCAGCATGGGGAAGGCGATGGCGAACAGCAGGACCCCGCCGCTGATGGCAAAGGCCTCCACCGACACGCCCATATAGCTGAGGAAGGCGCGGCCCACAAACAGGAAGAACAGCGCCACGCCAAACGCCGCCAGGACGGCGCGCGTCAGGGTGGACCGGCGCTGGCCGGCGCTCAGGCCGCTGGTGACCGCCACAAATACCGGGGCCACGGCGATCGGGTTGATGACGACGATCAGCATACCGAAGGCGGTCAGGCCGAATTGGACCAGGTCAGGGTTCATGGCGCTCGCTCTCGAAAGTGGGCCGAGACGGGATTATAGCGGGCGCCGGCGCCGCATTGGACGGGCGGGCGGCGGACGCTTATAGTTAGGGTATGACTGACACCGCCCCCACGGTCCCTTCGCCGGTTAGTGTGCCGGTTCCGCCCGCCCCGCCGCCGCCCCTCTCCCGCCGGCCCAAGCTGCGCGCCGCGCTGCGCGGCGGCTGGCTGGGCCTGGCGGCCGGCGTCGCCGTCCTGCTCGCCCTGGTGCTGCTGGGCCTGTTCGTCTTCCCGCCGGCGCGCACCAACCTCCTGCTGCTGGGCCTGGACCGCCGGCCGGAGGAAAAGACCGCTGTCAGCCGCACCGATACCCTGATCCTGACCACCCTCGATCCGGCGCGCGGCACGGTGGGCGCGCTCTCCATCCCGCGCGATTTATACGTCACGCTGTCCGATGGGAGCCAGGGCCGCATCAACACCGCGCACTTCTTCGCCGAAGCCGCGCAGGCCGGCAGCGGGCCGGCGGCGGCCATGGCGGTGGTGCGCCAGAATTTCGGCGTGGACGTGCACGGCTATGTGCGCTTGGATTTCGCGGGCTTTGTGCGGATCGTGGACTCGGTCGGCGGGATTGACCTGGACGTGCCGCGCCCGCTGATTGACTACGAATACCCCACCGCCGATTACGGCGTGATGACCGTGGAATTTGAGGCCGGCCCGCAGCATCTGGATGGTGAGCGCGCTTTGATCTACGCGCGCATCCGGCACGGCTCCTCGGATTTGCAGCGCGCCGAACGCCAGCAGTTGGTGATGCGCGCTTTTCTCCAGCGGCTGCTGCAGCCGGGCGCCTGGCTGCGGGCGCCGGCCCTGCTGGCGGCGGTGCGCGCCTCGGTCGCCACCGATGTGACCCTGGTGCAGCTGATCCGCCTGGCGCCTACGCTGCTGCGCGGCGCCGCCGCCGGCCCGGATCTGCGCGTGCTTGATGGCGCGCGGGTGGAGCCGTACACCACGCCCTCCGGCGGCTCGGTGCTGCTGCCGGTCTGGGCGGAGATCAACCCGGTGCTGCTGGAGATGTTCGGGCAGTAGGCGGGCCGGCCCGCCTATTCGTCATCGTCCGTTTTGCGCGCCGGCGCCGGCGCTCCGGCTTTCAGACGCTGGCGCAGGCCGCCGTCAATCTGCTCACCCAGCCGCGCCCACACCTCCGGCCGCGCGGCTGACCCTTCCCGCAAGAGCGCTTGAACGGCCGCCACCGGCCCGCGCGCGGCCAACGCCGCGGTCTCGGCCGGCCTTTGAAACACCGGCGTTTTTACAAACCCGAACTTCACCACCTCCGCTGTATCCAACAAGCCGCGCTGGGCCAGGCCGCGCTGCGCCGCCTCGGCCGCCGCCTGCCAGGGATTGGCGCTCTCCGCGCCCAGCCAGGCGGAGATGAGGTGGCCGGCCTCGTGCGCGCCGCTGGCCCTCAAGCGCGCGGCCAGCGCCGGCAGAGCCGCTTCCACACAGCCCGCCGGCCAGCCCGGCTCCGGAGACGCGCCGGCCTCCACATACAGCGTCTGGATTTTGCTGGGGCCAAAGGGCGTCTGCCGGCCGCGCGCCTCCAGGCGCAGGGCGCCGGCCTGCTCGGCGGCCAGGAACGCGGCCGCCAGCATGGCCCGGATCAAGACGCTGGCCGTGACCACTTGCCCGGCGTCGAACAGCGCCAACCGATCGGCTGGGCCGGCCGCCGGCGCGAACGCCGCGCCGTTGAGCAAGACCATTTCGCTGGGGGCCAGGGGATACGCTAACAGAGTTTCAATGTTGGACATGCCGGCCTCCTGGCGCAATCCTGGGTCGTTGAGATCCGGGGCCGCCAGGCTTGAGAACTGCGGCCGGCGCGGCTGAGCGATTTTACCCCGCGCGGCTGGAGTACAATCAGCGGCGTCCCACCCATCCGCTCATTTCAGCCGAGTTGTTCCGCCCAGCCGCCGGACGCCTGACCCTTCCCGGCCCGCTCCGTGTCTCAGCGGCTCCGCGGCCAGCCCGCTCCGGAAAAATCTGATGTCCGACCCATCCGCGCCCTTCGCGTACGCCGTTCCCGTCCAGCCGGACGCGCCCTGGCCCACCTTCCGACGCGACCACCGCAATACCGGCCGCAGCCCGCTCCGCGCCCGCTACGCGGGCGATCAGCCGTGGTGCTTCCCCACCGGCAAGGGGATCTTCTCCACACCGATCATAGA
>JAGOBN010000050.1 GCA_017999235.1 Anaerolineales bacterium
TCAATCAATTGGGCGGCCTGGGCTTCTAATTCGGCTTGCAATTCGGCACGGGTGCGCGGCATGTCTCGCCTCCAAGGGGGTTGCCGCCGGAGTATGCTCCTTTTCGCCCCAGCCGGGAAATACACCCAAGGCCCTGGGCCGGCTTGACGGCCGGCGGCGCGCCGGCTACCATCCCCGGCCAGGAGGTCGGCATGCCCGGTCTACACGAATTCTCCGACGCTAATTTTGCGGCCGAGGTGCTGGCCAGCCCCACCCCGGTGCTGGTGGATTTCACCGCGCCCTGGTGCGGACCGTGCCGGCAACTGGCGCCGGTGGTGGAAAAGCTGAATACCGAGTGGGCGGGCGCCGTCAAGGTGGGGCATCTGGATGTGGACCAAAACGCCGCCACCGCCGCGCGCTATGGCGTGCTGGGCATCCCGGCCTTGCTGTTGTTCAAGGCCGGCCAACCCGTGGCGCGGCTGGCGGGCTTCCTGCCCCGCGAGAAAATCCTGACCAAGCTCAATCCGCATCTCAAATAAACCGCCGGAAATACAACGCCCGCCGGAACTGGCGGGCGTTTTTGTTTCCAGCGGGTCGGGCCGGCCTCAACCGCCGTTGGCGGGCGGGTTGGCCGGCGGCGTGACGGGCAGCTGCAAATAAAAGGTGCTGCCCGGGCAGGTCTGTTCATCATGGCCGGCGCTTTCCACCCACAGCCGGCCGCCGTGCGCGCGGGCCACGCCTTTGGCGATGGCCAAACCAAGCCCTGGCCCGCCGCCCTTAAACGCGGTCTTGCTGGAGGAGTGCAGGGCCACCGACCCCACCTGGTAGAACTTCTCGAAAATCAAGTCCTTGTGCTCCGGCCCCAGGCCAATGCCGGTGTCCTGAATGCTGATCTCGGCCCCCGGCCGGCCGCCGTCCAGCAGCAGCGGCCGCGTGCGGATGCTGATCGTGCCGCCGTCCGGCGTGTACTTGAAGGCGTTGAGGATGATCTGGTAGACGGCCTTCTGGATCAGCGTCGGGTCGGCGTTGATCAGCGGCGTCTGGGGATCATGCTCGATGACCAGCGTCAACTGCCGGCCCACCGCCTCTTTCTCCACCCGGTGGGCAATGTCATTGATCACGCTGCGCAGCGGCACCGGCACCGGGGCCAGCCGCAGTTTATCGCTGTCGATGCGGCTGACGTCCAGCATGGTATTGACGATCTCGTGCAGGCGCTCGGTGCCTTTGTTGAGGCCGTCCAGCACTTCCATCAACATCGCGTTGCCGCGCACCCCCTGGTCCAGCTTCATGACGTTGATGTAGCCCTTCATCACCGTCAGCGGCGTGCGCAGTTCGTGCGCGGCCACCTGGATGAACTCCAGCTTGTTGCGGTCCAGCTGCCGCAGCACCTGATTGGTGCGGCGCAGGTCCTGGATCAGCATCTGGTCGTTCTGGCGCATCCGATTGAGGGTGGTGCGGATAATGCTGATGGCCATGTGCGGGCTGCGGCTGAGCATGCTCTCAAAGTCTGCCTTGTCCATCTCCAGCACCGTGCACGCGGTGGTGGTGCGCACGCTGGCCGCCCGCGGCGCGTTCTGAATCAGCGCCATCTCGCCCACAAAGTCGCCCTCGCCCACGTCGCGCAGCTTGCGCTCGTCCTCAAACTCGCTTACGTGCTTGGTGATGATGGCCTCGCCGTGGGCGATGATGTAGAAGATCTCCTCGTAGGCGCCTTCGTTGCACAGGTAATAGCCGGCCGGGTACGTCTGGGCGCGCGTCACCCGCGCCATGGCCTCCAGCTCGTCGGGGCTCAGGCCGGTGAAGGTCTGGCTGAGGATAGCGATTTTGTTGACGGCCGGCTCCCTGGCAAGGGTCACGGGCGGTTGCCTTTCAAATGGCTGGGCGCGGCGGGCGGGGGCGCGGCCCCCATTCAGCGGTCTACAATCGGCAGCGTGAAGTGGAAGGTGCTGCCCCGGCGGAATTCACTCTCCACCCAGATGCGGCCGCCTTGCAGCTCCACCAGATTCTTGACGATGTTCAGGCCCAGGCCGGTCCCCGGCGCCATCTCGCGCGCCACCCGGTCTTCGGCCCGGAAGAATTTCTGAAACAGCTTCTGCAGGTCGTCGGGCGAGATGCCAATGCCGTTATCGGTGACCGACACATGCAGCACCTCGGCGGCGCCGGCCGGATCCCAGGTGTTGCGCGCCGGATGCGCGCGCAGCACGATCTGCCCGCCCTCCGGCGTGTACTTATACGCGTTGGACACCAGATTGGTCAAGACCTGGGTGGTGCGCGTGTAATCGGCGCGCACCGGCGGCAGGTCCGCGGCGGCGTCAATCTCCAGCGTCTGCCGCTTGGCGTCGATCAGGGCCTGGGCGCTGCGGGTGACCTCCTCGATCACGGACGGGAAGGCCACCGGCTTGAGTTCCAGGCGCAGCCGGCCCGATTCGATCCGCGCCACATCCGAGAGGTCGGAGACCAGCGTGTTCATGCGCTCGACGTTGCCGCGGATGGTCCCCAAAAACTGCTTCTGCATATCGTTGACGCCGCCCACCGCGCCGCCGATCAGCAGATCGGCGTAGCCCTTGATGGAGGTCATGGGCGTCTTCAGCTCGTGCGCCACAAACGAGACAAACTCGCTCTTGGCGATATTGGCGGCGTTGACTTCGGCGTACAGGCGCGAGTTGGTGAGCGCGATGGAGGTCAGGTCCAGCAGGCGGGTGATAAAGGCGACGTGCTCGTCCAAGAAGCCGTCCGGCTGGATGCTCTCCAGCATCAGCAGGCCGGCCACCTGGCCCTCGCGCCGGATCGGGGCGGCCAGCGCCGCGCGCGTCGAGTCGAGCAACTGGGCGTCGCCCAGTTCGGCCCGCGCGCCGGCCACGCGCGCCGGCTCACCGCTCTGGAAGACCCGGCCGGCCAGGCCGGCCTCCACCGTCAGCGGCCTCGCCAGCAGGCGCGCTTCCGCCTCGCCGTAACCCTCGCACTCCACCACTTGCAGGCCGGCCTCGCCGGCCAGACCCACCCAGCCGGCCGTGGCGCCCGTGCTCTTCATGGCCCAGCTGAGCGTGATGCCGGCCACCAGCGCGGTATCCAGCGTGGTGTTCAGCTCGCGGCCGATGCGCTGCATCACCGAGAGCTCTTCCACGCGGGCCGCCAGGGCCTGGTCGGTCTGGGTGAACAAGCGCGCGTTCTCAATGGCGATGGCCGACGGGGTGGCGAAGGCCGTCAGCAGGCTCTGGTCGTCGTCGTCAAAGGGCGAGCCGTCGCGCTTGTTGATGAGCTGGATGGCGCCGATGGGCCGGCCCTGGAAGCGCAGCGGCACCGTGATCAGCGCGTGGGTGATGAAGCCCGTGCTCTGGTCCGTCCCCCGGAACCAGCGCGGGTCAGACTGGGCGTCGTTGACGATGACGGCGCGCGCGTGCTCGATGGCCTCGCCCACAAACCCCTTGCCGGGCGCCACCCGCATGCCCACCAGGTTCTGGCCCACCGGGCCGGTGGCCACCCGGAAGACCGACTCGCCCGTCTCGGGATCGGTGAGGAACAGGCTGCCGGCCTCGCAGTTGAGGATGTTGGCCGCGCTCTGGACAATCCGCTGGAGCAGCGGGTCCAGCTCCAGGGTGGAGGCGATGGTCAGGCTGACTTCGTTGAGGGTGGCCAGCTGGCGCGCGCGCTGTTCGGCTTGTTGCAGCAGGCGCGCGCGCGTCAGGGCGGAGGCCGCCTGATCCGCGATGGTGGCGAAGACCTTGGCCTGGTCGTCCATGAACGTCACAGTCGGATCGGTGGCGGCCGCGAACATGGCGCCCAGCGTCTCGGGGCCGGCGTTGAGCGGCACGCCCAGCCAGGCCCGGTAGAGCTTAGCGCCCGGCACCACCCCCCGGCGGTGGCACTCCTCGGTGTAATCATCCACCCGGATCGTTTGGCCGGTGCGCAGCACCTCGGCCTCCAGACCCTGCCCGCTGGGGGCCGGCCGGCCCTCCTGCTCCGTCACGCGCTCGTCGTTTTCCACAAAGAACGCATACTGGGCGCCGCCGCGCCGGTCCTTCAAAACCATATAGAAGTTGCGCGCGTCCACAATCTTGCTGGCCTGGGCGTAGATCAGCTCCAGCAGGTCGTCGTAGGCGCGGGTGAAGCTCACCGCCTGCGACATCTGGCTGACGACATTCAGCTCCTTGACGCGCCGCTCCAGGTCGCTGATGACGGCCGCGCGCTCGATGGCCAGCGCGGCCTGGTCGGCCAGCGATTCGACGAAGCGCAGGTCGTCCGGGCGAAACGGCTCACCCGACAGCTTGGGGCCGACCGCCAGCCAGCCCGTCAGGCCGCTCTTGCCCGGCAGCGGCACAAACAGCGCCGCGCCCAAGACGGCCAGCCGGGCGCGGTCCCGCACCAGGCGGTCCGGCAGCGGCTGATCCGGCGAGAGCAGCAGGGACGCGCGCGCGCCGGCCAGATAGCCGGCCAGCGGCCCATCCGCCGCGAAACGCAGGTCGGTGGTGGGCCGGCCGGCCGCGTCCAGCCCGGCCGCAAATTCATCGCCGGCGCCCTCGCGCAGGAACACATGCGCGCTGGTCGGCCGCACCACGTCCAGGATCGCTTCGCCCACCGCCCGCGTGATCTCGGTCAGGCCCGGCGATTGGGTGAGCGCGCGCCCAAACTGCTCCAGGCGCTGGGCGTACGAGCGCGAGCCGCGGAAGAAGGTCTGATTAATCAGGCGCTGGGTGCGCGCCCGCAGCGGGTTAAAGACCAGCACCAGCACAAAGGTCAGCAAACCCAGGGCCAGCGGGTCATCGGCGCGGACAACCCCGCCGGCCAGCGCGCTCAGGCCGGCGATGATCAGCGCGTAGCCCATCACCGTCAGCGTTCCGATCACGGCGTACGTCAGCGCCTGCCCCACCACCACATCGGTGTCCAGCAGGCGGTAGCGCAGAATGGCGTAGGCCACCGCCGCCGGGAACAGCAGGATTGGCCCGAGATAGACGAGCACGTTAAAGACCGGGGTCGCGCCTTGCAGCAGCGCCTGCAACACCCAGCTCAGCAGCGGGGCAAAGGCCAGGCCGGTGCCGGCAAAGACCACGCGGCTTTGCGCGCTGACGATGGGCGACGCGGCCGTGCGCCAGCGGTAGAGCATCATCCCGATCAGAAACAGCAGGCCGGCGCCCAGGTAGAAGTACCCCCAGCGCCAGGCCGCCACGTACGCGCGCGGATCGCCCCCCGGCGCATACACCGTCACCAAGGCATAGACGGCCAGGAGCAGGCCGGGGACAAAGCTGGCCAGCCGGAGCAGCGGCTGACGCGCGACGGCGCCGGCCGGCTGGGGGAAGACCAGCGCCAACGCGATAGCGGCGGCGCCGATGTTGGGGACGGCGAGGGTCCACGCCCAGGTGAAGAGGTGTGTGGTGTAGAGATCAAACAGGCCGCCGGTGGCGATGGCGGTCAGCGCGCAGAGGAGCGCGAACGAGCGGCCGGTCGGTTCACCGCCGCGCAGCCGGAACACCCAGCCGCCGACCACCAGGTAACCCAGGCCGATCAGATACGGCAGGACAAAGAACCGCACCCGGTCCGCCAGCGGGAAGCCGCTCAAAGTCACTGTGGCGCGGCGCGTTTCGCCGGCGCTTGAGAGCGAGGTCACGCTCACCGTGTCGCCCACGGCCCGGCCGGCCAGCATGGCGTTCAACGCCGGGCCGGTGGCCACCGGCTGGCCGTCAATGGCGAGCAGTTGATCGTTCTCCGGGATGGCGGCCCGGGCGGACCAGGCCGGGTCGGTCACCTCGCCGACGCCGTTGAAGATGAGGGTCTTTTCGACAAAGGCGCCCAAGAACGGCTGCCGCGCCCAGGTGAGCGCCAAAAACGGCACGCTGGCGTAGATGACCACCGTGACGACCAGCACCGCCAGCACCACGCCGGCCAGCACCCGGTCAATCACCGCTGAAAGGGGGGCCGGCGCCGGGCGCGTGGCCGAGGCTTCCATCGTCCGCGACATGCGTGCATTGTATGTGTTCCGTTAAGCTAGGGCAAGCGCGGCGCCAAAGATAGGTTAGACTTGGGGTATAATCGCGCCCGTTACCCCGTAAGCATGTCTCCCGCCCACGCTCCGGCAAGGACACCAGCCCTGATGGACGAGCAAAAAATCCGTGTCTTGATCGCCAAACCCGGTTTAGACGGCCACGACCGGGGCGCGAAGGTCATCGCGCGCGCGCTGCGCGACGCCGGCCTGGACGTCATCTATACCGGCTTGCGCCAAACCCCGGAAATGATCGCCGAAGCCGCCCTGCAAGAGGACGTGGACGTCATCGGCCTCTCGATCCTCTCGGGCGCGCACATGGCCCTGGCCCCGCGCCTGCTGGAATTGCTGCGCGCCAACGGCCAGGCCGATGTGCCGGTGCTGATCGGCGGCATCATCCCGAGCGAAGATGTCCCCGCGCTCAAAGCCCTGGGCATTGCCGACGCCTTTGGCCCCGGCACCCATACCGAGGCGGTGGTGGCGGCTGTGCGTCAGGCCGCCCAGCGGAAACGAGCCGCGGGGGGCGGCTAACCCGCCGTGGCGGACGCGCCGGCCTACGATCCCGCGCCGCTCTTGGGCGGCGACCGCCGCGCGTTGGCGCGCCTCCTGACCCAAGTGGAAAACGGCACCACCCTGGCGGAGGCGGCCCTGGCCGCCTTGTTCCCGCACACCGGGCGCGCCCATCTGCTGGGCGTCACCGGCGCGCCGGGCACCGGCAAAAGCAGCCTGGTCACTGAACTCGCCAAAACCTTTCGCGCGCGCGGCCAAACGGTGGCCATCGTGGCCGTGGACCCTTCCAGCCCGTTCTCGGGCGGCGCGATCCTGGGGGACCGCATCCGCATGCGCGAGCTGGCCGGCGACCCCGGCGTGTTCATCCGCTCCATGGCCAGCCGCGGCGCGCTGGGCGGCCTAGCCCGCACCACGGCCGACGCCGTGCAGGTCCTGGACGCGGCCGGCTTTGACCGGGTGATTATTGAAACGGTCGGCGCCGGCCAATCCGAAGTGGAGATCACGCGCACCGCGGACACGGTGCTGGTGGTGGAAGCGCCCGGCCTGGGCGACGAGGTGCAGGGCCTCAAGGCCGGCATTCTGGAGATCGCGGACGTGCTGGTGGTCAACAAAGCCGATCTGCCGGGCGCCGAGACCGCGCTGCGCGCGCTGCGTGCCTCGCTGGAGATCGGCCACAGCGCCGGCGGCGCCGCGGATTGGCTGCCGCCGATTGTGGCCACGGTGGCGCTGCGCGGCCAAGGGCTGCCGGAGTTGGTCGAGGCCATAGACCGGCACCAGGCGCACCTGGCCGCGGACGGCCGGCGGCGGACGCGGGAGCGCGCCCGGTTGACGGCGGCGCTGGAGGGCCGGCTGCGGGACGCGCTGTACCAGCGCTTCCTGGCCCGTTTGGAGTCTGGACAAGTGGGGCAGACCGTGGATAGACTCTTGGCGCGTGATCTAGACCCCGCCGGAGCGACCCGCCGCCTGCTGGAGCTGGCCGGCGGATAGCGCCGGCCGGGAGGAGAAGCCCGCCATGATTCTTGGTAAACGCATCCGCCTGCGCCCCGTGGAGAAAGACGACCTGCCGCGCTTCGTCAAGTGGCTGGCCGACGCGGAGACGCGCTCCTACCTGGAAATGCACCTGCCGCTCAGCCAAGTGCAGGAGGAGCGCTGGTTTGAGCGCAACCTGAACGCCGGCAGCGAGCAGACCTGGTCTATTGACCTCCAGCCCCCCGACGCGGTGGGGCCGTGGGTCCACATCGGCTCGTGCGGCTACCACGCCCTGGACATGCGGAACCGCGTGGGCGAGGCCGGCATTCTGGTGGGCGCGCGCGATTACTGGGGCAAGGGCTTCGGCACCGATGCCCTCCAGACGCTGGTGGCCTGGGGGTTCTACACGCTCAACCTCAACCGGGTCCAGCTGCGTGTTTTCGCGGATAATGAGCGCGCCATCCGCAGCTACCAGAAAGTCGGCTTCCAGATCGAAGGCCGGCTGCGCCAGGGCAATTACGCCAACGGCGCTTATCGGGATGTGTTATGGATGGGCGTCTTACGCGAAGATTGGGCGCAAGCGCTCTTGGATGCCAAGGCAGCCTGAATGCCGGCCAACCCTATGCACCATATCCGCGACTCCCAAATGTACGGCCAGATCAAACTCTTCGCCGGCACCGCCTGCCGGCCCCTGGCGGATGAGATTGCCGCCTATTTGGGGGTGCCGCTCAGCGGCCGCGACATCATCAAATTCCCCAACGAGAATATCTTTGTCCGTCTGCACGCCAGCGTGCGCGGCCAGGACTGCTACGTCATCCAGACCACCTCCGCGCCCGTCAGCGACAATCTGATGGAGCTGCTGATCGCGGTGCAGACCCTGCGGCTGGATTCCGCCGCCCGCATCACGGTAGTCATCCCCTACCTGGCCTACGCGCGCTCGGACAAGAAGGACCAGCCGCGCGTGCCCATCTCAGCGCGCCTGGTGGCCGATATCATCCAGGTGGCCGGCGCCGACCGCTACATCTGCATGGACCTGCATGCCGGCCAGATTCAGGGGTTTTTCTCCATCCCCGGCGACGTGCTGACCGCCTTCCACATTTTGAGCGATTACTTTGTGGAAATCCGCAGCCAGCTCAAGGACCCGGTCATCGTCACCGCCGACCTGGGCTTCGCCAAGAAGGGCCGCAACTTCGCCCAGCGCATCGGCTGCACGATGGCGTTTGTGGAGAAGCGCCGCACCGGCAACGACGCCAACGCCCACGCCCTGACCGTCATCGGCGATGTGCAGGACCGCGATGTGATCATCGTGGACGACGAGGTGGACACGGCCGGCTCGGTCTCCCAGGCCGTCAACATCGTCAAACAGCATGGCGCCCGCGACGTGTATCTCAGCTTTGTCCACCCGGTGCTGTCGGCGCCGGCCGTGGACCGGCTGCGCAACCTGCCCATCAAACAGATCGTCACCACCAACACCGTGCCGATCCCGCCCGAGAAGATGCTGCCCAACATCCGCATCCTGTCCGTCGCCTCCCTGCTGGGCGAGGTGATCAAACGCGCCCACGAAGGCCGCAGCGTGGGCGAGATGTTCAACGAGTAAACGCCGGCGGACCGTGGATTCGCCGCCGCGACCCAGAGACACGGAACCGTCCCGTGTCTCTGTTTTTTGGGGCGGCGACGCGCCATTACCCTGCCCGCGGCGCTCCGCCAGTAAGGGTATAATTTTCTCTCTCCCGCGCCGGCCGCCCATCAGGCCGGCCGCGTGTTGACAGAAAGGTATCGATGCTACGCAACATCCTGAAATTCATCGCCGGCGACCCCAACAAGAAGGATATCGAGCGCTATTCCAAGGTCGTCGCCCGCATCAACGATCTCGAGCCCCAGCTCCGCGCGCTGAGCGACGCCGACCTGCGCGCCCAGACCGACACCTTCCGCGGCCGCTTAGCCGAGGCCGCGCGCGGCATTGACGACGAGAAGCAGCGGCGCGAGGCGGAACAGGCCGCGCTGACCGAACTCCTGCCGGAGGCCTTCGCCAGCGTGCGCGAGGCCGCCATGCGCGCGCTGGGCCAGCGCCATTACGATGTCCAGCTCATCGGCGGCATGATCCTGCACGAGGGCAAAATCGCCGAAATGCGCACCGGCGAAGGCAAGACCCTGGTGGCCACCCTGCCCACCTACCTCAACGCCCTCACGGGCCGGGGCGTGCACGTCATCACCGTCAACGACTATCTGGCCCGCCGCGACGCGCGCTGGATGGGCGCGGTATACGGCTTCCTGGGCCTCTCGGTGGGTGTGCTGCAAGACGCCCACCGCACCGACGGCGCCAGCAAGGCCTTCATCGTCGACCCGGAGAAGGAAGCCGCCCAGGAAGACCAGCACCAACTGCGGCTGGTCCCGCGCCGCGA
Source organism: Anaerolineales bacterium (assembly GCA_017999235.1). Next base: position 9,835 of record JAGOBN010000050.1, read on the forward strand.
GGCCTACGCCTGCGACATCGTCTACGGCACCAACAACGAATTTGGCTTTGACTATCTGCGCGACAACATGGCCGTCAGCCTGGAGGCGCGCGTGCAGCGCGGGCGCTACTTCGCCATCGTGGACGAGGTGGACAACATCCTGATCGACGAGGCCCGCACCCCGCTGATCATCTCCGGCCCGTCGCAAGACGACCCGCGCCTGTACAACGAGTGCGCGCGGGTGGTGAAACAGCTCAAGCCCGAACACTACGAGATTGACGAGCGCAACCGCGGCATTTCCCTGACCGAAGCCGGCGAGGCGGCGCTGGAGAAGCTCTTTAACCAGCCGCTGCGCGACCCGGATCGGCCGGAGGAGCTGACCCCGGAGCAGGCGCGTCTGCTCGGCCACATCGAGCAGGCCATGCGGGCCGAGTATCTCTACAAGCGCAACAAGGATTATTTGATCCAGGCCGGCAAGATCGTCATCGTGGACGAGTTCACCGGCCGCATGATGCCGGGCCGGCGCTGGTCCGACGGCCTGCACCAGGCCGTGGAGGCCAAAGAGGGCGTCCCCGTCCAGCAGGACAACGTCACCTACGCCACCATCACCCTGCAGAACTACTTCCGTCTGTATCAGAAGCTGGCCGGCATGACCGGCACGGCGCTGACCGAGGCGGAGGAGTTCGACCGGATCTACCGCCTGGCCGTGGTGGCCGTCCCGATGAACCTGGAATACCAGGCCAGCCGGCCGGACTCGGCGCTGGCGCTGGTGGAGTACAAAGAAGACGGCCAGAAGTTCACCTACTTCACGCGCAAGGACGACCCAGAGAAGACGGCCATCTTCTGGCGCCGCAAAGACTATCCGGACCTGGTTTTCCGCACCGAGGAAGCCAAGCTGCGCGCCGTCATCACCGAGGTCCTGCGCCGGCACCTGCACGGCCAGCCGCTGCTGATCGGCACCACGTCGGTGGAAATGTCGGAGCATGTCTCCGAGCGCCTGCGCCCGGACGCGCTGCAGCGGCTGGTGATGGTGCTGCTGCTGCGCGACGCCTGGTTCCAGAAGAACAAAAAAGAAGAGGACGGCATGCTCGTGGCGGAGCTCAAGCCGCTCGACGAGCCGTTGGACAAGCTCAGCCGCACCGAGATGTCGCGCCAGCTCAAGGAGTACGGCCTGTCCACCAACCCGGCCGGCGCCGACAACCTGACGCGGCTGGTGACGATCCTCAACCTGCCGGAAGGCGCCGGCCCGGAGCTGGAGCGCGTGCTGCAGGCCGGCGTCAAGCACAGCGTGCTCAACGCCAAGAAGCACGATGAGGAAAGCCGCATCATCGCGGACGCCGGCGCCCTGGGCGCGGTCACCATCGCCACCAACATGGCCGGCCGCGGCGTGGACATCAAGCTCGGCGGCGAGATGGCCGAGGAAGTGCTCACCGCCGTCAACCGCGTCCTGCGGCGCGGCGGCATCGCCGACCCGTACGACCTGACCAACCTCGAGCGCCGCGCCGCGCTGGAGCAGATCCCGGCCGCCGAGCGCGGCCACTACGACGGCGAGTGCCAGCTCTTCGTGCAGCTGATGGAAGACGCCGAGCGGGTGCGCGTCGTCGGCGGCCTGCACGTCATCGGCTCCGAGCGCCACGAGGCCCGCCGCATCGACAACCAGCTGCGCGGCCGCGCCGCCCGCCAGGGCGACCCCGGCTCCTCCCAGTTCTTCCTCTCGCTGGGCGACGAGCTGATGCGCCGCTTCGGCGGGCAGGGCGTCTCCGACCTGATGCAGCGCCTGAAAATTGACGACAGCGTGCCGATTGCGGCCGGCATCGTCAACCGCACCATCGAACAATCCCAGACGCGGGTGGAAGGCTCCAACTTCGACATCCGCAAGCACCTGCTGGAATACGACGACGTCCTGAACGCCCAGCGCAACACCATCTACAC
>JAGOBN010000630.1 GCA_017999235.1 Anaerolineales bacterium
GCCGACGACGGCGCCAATGATGACGCCGCGCTGCCGGTTTTCAGCGGCGGGGTCGGCAGCGGGCGCCGGGGCGGTCCCCGCTGGCCGGGGAGGTAGGGCGGGCGCCGGCGCAGCCGGGTCTGAGACGGGCGGTTTCTCCGGCGCGGGCGGCGGAACGCTGGACGTTGGCGGCGTGGTTGACATAGGTATGATTATAGCTGTCCCGGCCCGAAATGCAACGAAAGGCGTCAGGCGCGGCGCGGGGCATCCGTCTCAGAGGTGGCCAGCCAGCGGGCCGCAAACAGGGCAATGCCGGCCCCCAGCGTGGCCGGCAGCCAGTTCAGCGTGCCGACCGACATCAACGTCATCCCCAAGAGCTCGCCCACCCAATGGCCGAGCGTGAAGCCCAGCCAGCCGCTGAGCAAGTAGAGCGCCAGCCGGCGCGCGCCGCCGCCTTGCCACAGGTGGAAGCCGGCGCCGTAAATGGTGGCGAGCGCGAACCCAAGCAAAAGGCCAGGCAGGGTCATGGGAGGGGCCTTTCAATAATGCCGCCGCCCAGGCAAACCTCGCCGGCATAAAAGACGGCGGCCTGGCCGGGGGTGATATCGCGCAGCCGGCGGCCAAAAGTCACGGCCACGCGGCCGTCCGCCAGCGGTTCCAGCGTCGCCGGCGCCGGCGGGGCTTTATACCGGATCTTCACTTCGGCGTCCAGCGGGCCGGCCGGCGTCTGGCCGCTGATCCAGTTGACGCGTGCCACGGTCAGGCGGTCCTGGCCCAGCTCGTCCAGCGTCCCGACAACCAGCGCGTTGGCGTCCGGGCGGGTGCCCAGCACATACAGCGGCTCCGGTCCGCTGACGCCGATGCCCTTGCGCTGACCGATGGTGTAGAAGGGCAGGCCGGCGTGTTCGCCGATCACGCGCCCATCGGCGCGCACGATCGGGCCCGATTGCCAGCGCCCGCCCGCATATTGCGTGATGAAGCGGCGGTAGTCGCCGTCGGCCAGGAAGCACAGATCCTGGCTTTCCGGCCGCTCGGCCACCGGCAGGCCGAACTCGCGCGCCAGGTCACGCACCTGCGGTTTGGTGTAGGCGCCCAGTGGGAAGAGCGCGTGGCGCAGTTGGGCTTGGCCCATCACCGACAGCACATAGGACTGATCCTTGTGCGCGTCCACGGCCTTAAGCAGCTGATATTCGCCGGCCGGCGTTTGGCGCACCTGGGCGTAGTGGCCGGTGGCCAGAAACTCACCGTCGAGCGACAGGGCCTTCCGCAGCAGGAAATCCCAGCGCAGATGGCGGTTGCATTCTAGGCACGGGTTGGGCGTGACGCCGGCCACGTAGCCGTCCACAAAGAAATCCACGATCTGCTGTTTGAACGGCGCCTGCGCGTCCACGGCGTAGAACGGGATATTCAATTGCTCGGCCACGCGCCGCGCCTGGGCCAGCGCATCCGGCGAGCAGCAGCGGTTGTGCGCGCCGCCGCCGCTTTCCGGCTCGCCCCACAGCCGCATCATCAGGCCGATGACGTCGTAGCCCTGGCGGACGAGCAGCGCGGCGGCCACCGAGCTGTCCACGCCGCCGGACATGGCGACGATGACGCGCGCGCCCATCAGCCGGCGACCGCCGTTTCCTGGCGCAGGCGGGCCACGGCCCGCGGCAGGACGGCCAGCAACTGGTCAAGATGCGCGTCCGTGGTTCCGCGCCCGACGGTGACGCGCAGCGACCCCAGCGCCCAATCCGGCTTCAGGCCCAGCGCCAGCAAGACGCCCGAAGGGCGCGGGTCGCCGGTCTTGCACGCCGACCCGGACGAGGCGGCCAGGCCGGCCACATCCAGGTGCATCAGCAGGTCGTTGCCGTTGACGCGGCGGAACACAAACGAAGCGTGGTTGGGCAGGCGCTCAGTGCGGTGGCCGGTGAGCCGGCTCTCGGGAATGCCGTCCAGCACGCCGGCGATGACGCGCTCGCGCAGGGCCGTGAAGCGGGCGTTGTGCGCGGCGCGCTCGGCGGCCGTGAGCCGCAGCGCCTCCGCCAACCCGACGATGTATGGAACGTTCTGGGTTCCGGCGCGCAGCGCGCGTTCCTGGCTGCCGCCGGTCTGCGCCGGCAGGAGGCGCGTGCCGGCTTTGACGTACAGCGCGCCCACGCCCTTTGGCCCATAAAACTTGTGCGCGCCCAGCGCCAGGGTGGTGACCCCCAGCGCGCGCACATCCACGTCTAGCTGGCTGGCGGCCTGCACCGCGTCGGTGTGCAGGGGGATGCCGCGCGCGCGGCAGACCGCCGCGATCTCGCTGATCGGTTGGATCGACCCGATCTCGTTGTTGGCGTACATCACAGCCACCAGGGCGGTCTCCGGCCGCAGCGCGCGCTCCACTTCGGCCGCGGAGACCCGGCCGGCCGCATCCACCGGCAGTTCTGTCACCTCGAACCCGAAGTGATCGCGGAGCTGGTGCGCGGTGGCCAGCACGGCTTCGTGTTCGATGGGGGTGGTGATGAGGTGGCGCGCGCCGCGCCGTTCACGCTCGGCCAGGGCCAGGCCGCGCAGGGCCAGGTTATCGGCCTCGGAGCCGCAGCCCGTGAATACAACCTCGTCCGGCGCGCACCGCAGCACCTCGGCCACAGTGCGCCGGGCTTGCTCCAACCCTTTTTCCGCGCGCCGGCCAAAGACATGCACAGAAGACGGATTGCCAAAATCCTCGCGCAGATAGGGCAGCATGGCGTCCAGCACCCGCGGGTCGATGGGGGTGGTGGCGGCGTAATCCAAATACACGGCGGTGGTCATGTTTAAGATTTTAGCACGGGGCCGGGGGTTTTTGCGGCCGCGCCGGGTAGAATCGGCTCATGGACCCTTTATCACCCCAACTGGAACACGCGCTGGAGGCGCAGACCATTCAGCTCAACCGCTGGCTGTACGCGGCCGGCGTGGGCGCGGACGTGGACCCGCAGGGCTTCGCGGCGCCGGCGGCGGGGCTGGCGGCGTTGTACGCGGGCCTGCTGGAGCATCCCGATCCGGCCATGCGTTACTGCGCCGTTGAAAACTGGGCGGAGGCGCGCCGGCTGCCGGCGGATCAGGCGGTGGAGGCCGCCCTCGATGAGGCGGTGCGCGCGCCGGCGCTGGCCGCCTCGGATGGGCCGTTGACGTGGCGGAACTGGCGGACCTTTGAGCGCGAGGCCGCCGGCGGACAATTGGCCGC
>JAGOBN010000631.1 GCA_017999235.1 Anaerolineales bacterium
GTTTGAGACCGAGGCCGAAGAATACGTGGAGCAGAGCAAGAACAGCGTCTTCCTGCGCAACGCCAAAGCGCGCACCCTGGTGATCATGGGGTTCCGCAAACCCGGCAAGGCGCTGGAGGTCAGCGGCCGCGCCTGGGATGAAGAGCCCCTGCCCGAGGTGGCCGCCGTCTGCAACGGGCATGAGCTGTGGATCTGCCGCTTCGACGGCAAGCGCATGGCCCCCGACCCCCTGGCGCGGGTGCGTCTGGCGTCAGCCTCCGAGGCTGACGCGCGGCTGGTGCAGACCTGGCTGGGCAAGAAACAGCAGTGGAAGGTGCGCGTGGCCCAGATTGCCACGCTCAAGGACGACCTGGCGCTGGCGCTCTCGGCCAGCACCCTGCGGATCGAGGCGCCGGTGCCGGGGCAGAGCTATGTGGGCATTGAAGTGCCGCACCGCCGCACCTCCATTGTCGGGGTGCGGCCGGTGATGGAGGCCGAGGCCTTCCAGAAGATCGGCCGGCCGCTGGCCGTGGCCCTCGGCCGGGACGTGTCCGGCGCGGCCGTGGCCGCCGACCTGGGGAGCATGCCGCACTTGCTCATCGCCGGCACCACCGGCTCCGGCAAGAGCGTGTGCATCACGGCGCTGGTCACCTGTCTGGTGATGAACAACACCCCGGATGATCTGCGGCTGGTGATGGTGGACCCCAAGATGGTGGAGCTGGTGCGCTTCAACGGCCTGCCGCACCTGTTGGGCAAGGTGGAGACCGAACTGACGCGCATCCTGGGCGTCCTGCGCTGGACGGTGCGCGAGATGGAGCGCCGCTACAAGCTCTTTGAGACGCACGGCGCCCGCAATCTGGACACCTATCACGAGAAGATCGGCAAGGCCCCGGACGGCGAGCGCCTGCCGCGGATCGTGGTCTTTATCGACGAATTGGCCGACCTGATGATGCAGGCCCCGGACGAGACCGAGCGCATGATTGTGCGCCTGGCGCAGATGGCGCGCGCCACCGGCATCCACCTGGCGGTGGCCACCCAGCGCCCGAGCACTGATGTGGTGACCGGCCTGATCAAGGCCAACTTCCCGGCGCGCATTGCCTTCGCCGTGGTCTCCAGCATCGACTCGCGCGTGATCCTGGACTCGGTGGGCGCCGAAAGCCTGCTGGGCAAGGGCGACCTGCTCTTCCAATCCCCCGAGGCGCCGGCGCCGGCCCGCCTGCAGGGCTGCTACGTCAGCGACAAGGAAATTGACCGCGTCGTGGGGTGGTGGAAGGAACAGGCCGAGGCGTATGAGGACGAAGCCCAGCCGGAAATCGAGCCGGTGCAGCCGGGTTCCGGCGGTGAGAAGTCTTCCAGCCGCGGCGAAGCCGGGACCCCGGCTTCGCCCGTAAACCCGGCCGAAGGCCGGGCGGCGGCCGCCCCCTGGGACGCCATGCTGGCGCGCGAGCAGGCGGTGGAAGACAAGGATCAGCAGATCGAGCAGGCCATCGAGATCGTCAAGAAGTACGGCACGGCCAGCGCGTCGCTGCTGCAGCGCAAGATGCGCCTGGGCTATCCGCGCGCCGCCCGGTTGATGGATGAGCTCAAGCAAATGGGCATCATCGGCCGCGAGCAGCAGGGCGGCAAGACGCGCGAGGTCTTTATCAGCAAGGACGACGACCCCATCGGCGACCGCGCCGCCCGAATTTTGGGCGGCGAAGACGACGACGACGAGTAACGCCGCCGCCGCGTCCGGACCTGGAGGTTTGATGAGCACCCATCCCTTCCTGCTCGAACTGGCGCGCCTTTTCCCCCCGGAGCGCCTGCTCACGAGCGCTGCCCAGCTGGCCCCGTACGAGTCTGACGCTTTGACCGCGTATCAAAGCCGGCCGCGCGCGGTGGTCCTGCCGGAGACCGCGGCCGAGGTTGTGTCCGCCGTCAAGCTCTGCCATCAACACCAGATCCCGTTTGTGGCGCGCGGCAGCGGCACCAGCCTGTCCGGGGGCTCGCTGCCGGTTCAAGACGGCCTGGTCATCGCCCTGAACCGCCTCAACCGCATCCTGCGCCTGGACCCGCTCCAGCGGCTGGCGGTGGTGGAGCCGGGCGTCATCAACCTTAACGTCACCAAGGCCGCCGCCCCGCACGGCCTGTACTACGCGCCGGACCCCTCCAGCCAGCCCATCTGCACCCTGGGCGGCAATGTGGCCTTCAACTCCGGCGGCGCGCATTGCCTGAAATACGGCATGACCAGCAACCATGTGCTCGGCCTCAAGGTGGTCCTGCCGGACGGCGCCGTGGTCGAGCTGGGCGGGGAAAGCCTGGAGAGCGTCGGCCCGGATTGGCACGGGCTGTTCGTGGGCTCGGAAGGGCTGTTCGGCGTGGCGCTGGAAATCACGCTCCGGCTGCTGCCCAAGCCGGAGCTGTTCCGCACCGTGCTGGCGGCCTATCACTCGATGGAAGCCGCCGGCAACGCGGTGGCCCGCGTGGTGGCCTCCGGCCTGCTCCCCGGCGCGATGGAGATCATGGACCGGCTGGCCATCCAGGCGGCCGAAGCCGCCGTGCACGCCAACTACCCGGCCGGCGCCGCGGCCCTGCTCATCGTCGAGCTGGACGGCGAGGCCCAGGCCGTCGAGGAAGAATTCAAGCGGCTGATGACGGTCATCAACGCCACTGGCGCCTATGAAGTGCGCGTCCCCCAGACGGAGGCCGAGCGTCAGACCATCTGGAAAGGCCGCAAGAGCGCGTTCTCGGCCGTCGGCCGCATCAGCCCCGATTACATTGTGCAGGACGGCGTGGTGCCGCGCAGCCGGCTGGGCGAGGCTTTGGCCGAGATCGATCAACTGAGCGCCAAGCACCAGATCCGCGTGGCTAACGTCTTCCACGCCGGCGACGGCAACCTGCATCCGCTGATTCTGTACGATGGCCGCCTGGCCGGCGCCCTGGACCGTGCCGAGGCGCTGGCGGCCGAGATCATGAGCCTGTGCATCCGCCTGGGCGGCTCCATCACCGGCGAGCACGGGGTGGGCATGGAGAAGCGCCAGTTCATGCCGGAGCTGTTCAGCGAAGTTGATTTGGACGCGATGTGGGCGCTGCGCTGCGCCGTGGACGATCTGCAGATCGCCAACCGGGGCAAGGTCTTCCCCGGCGGCGACGCGCCGGCGCTGACCCAGCGCGGCCCGCATCCGCTGGAGCGGGCCGGCCTCAT
>JAGOBN010000632.1 GCA_017999235.1 Anaerolineales bacterium
GCTGGATACCGAGACGCTGTTTATTAAGCGCTTATTTGATCTCGTCGTCTCAGGGCTGCTGTTGCTGCTGCTGGCGCCGGTTTTCGGCGTGATTGCCCTGGCCATTAAACTCTCCACCCCCCACCTGAGTGTGTTCTATCCCTGGCGGGTGGTCGGCAAAAACGGGGTGGAGTTCACGGGCTATAAATTCACCACCATGGACGCGGACCTAGACCCGCGCTCCACGCAGCAGTTCGCCGAAAACGAGATGAGCGGCCCGGTCTTTAAGCTCAAGGCGGATCCGCGCGTGACGCCGCTGGGGCGCTTCCTGCGCAAGTACAGCCTCAACGAACTGCCCCAGCTGTGGAGCGTCTTCAAAGGCGATATGAGCCTGGTCGGTCCGCGGCCGGCCTTCCGGCACGAGCTGGAACGGTACGAATTCTGGCATAAGCGCAAACTCAGCATCCGCCCCGGCATTACCTGCCTGTGGCAGGTGCGCGGCCGCAATAAGATCAGCAGCTTTGATGACTGGGTCCGGATGGACCTGGAGTATATCGATCACTGGAGCCTCTGGCTCGATTTGAAGATCCTGTGGTGGACGGCCTGGGCTGTCCTCCGCGGGACGGGATGGTAACCTCACGATGCACTTCTTTGTAACCGGCGGCGCCGGCTTTATCGGCAGCAATCTGGTGGACCGGCTCCTGGCCGCCGGCCACGCCGTCACCGCCTACGATAACGGCTCCACCGGTCAGGAGCGGTTTCTTGACGCGGCCGGCGCCGCGCCGCGGTTCACGCGCGTGCGCGCGGATACCCTCGATCTGCCGGCCCTGACCGCCGCCATGCGCGGCGTGGACTTCGTCTTTCACCTGGCCGCCAACGCCGATGTGCGCTTCGGCCTCGAGCACCCGCGCCGCGACCTGGAGCAGAATACCCTCGCCACCTTCAATGTGCTGGAGGCCATGCGCGCCAATGGCGTGCGCCGGCTGGCGTTCTCGTCCACGGGCTCGGTCTACGGCGAGCCGGTCATCTTCCCCACCCCGGAGACCGCGCCCTTCCCGGTGCAGACTTCGCTGTACGCGGCCTCCAAGGTGGCCGGCGAGGCCCTGATCCAGGCCTACTGCGAGGGCTTCGGGTTCCAGGGGTATATCTTCCGCTTTGTCTCGATCCTGGGCGAGCGCTACACCCACGGCCACGTCTTCGATTTCTACAAGAGCCTGCGCCAGGACCCGGCCCGCCTGCGCGTGCTGGGGAACGGCCTGCAGCGCAAGTCTTACCTGTATGTGCAGGACTGTCTGGACGCCATGCTCTTTGCCATCGAGCACGCTCAGGACAAGATCAATATCTTCAACCTGGGCACCGACGAGTACTGTCAGGTGAACGACTCGATCGGCTGGATTACGGCTGAATTGGGGCTGACGCCGCGGTTGGAGTACACGGGCGGCGAGCGCGGCTGGGTGGGGGACAGCCCGTTTATCTTCCTGGATTGCGGCAAGATCCGGCGGCTGGGCTGGCGGCCCACGCTCTCCATCCGCCAAGGCGTGGTCGCCACCCTGCGCTATTTGCAGGCCAATCCGTGGGTGCTGGAGGCGCGCGCATGAAGGTGGGCGTTTTGGGGCTGTGGCATCTGGGGCCGGTGACGGCCGCGTGTCTGGCCGCCGGCGGCCATTCCGTCACCGGCCTGGATTTCGATGAAACGGTGGTGGCGGACCTGAGCGCCGGCCGGCCCCCGCTCTTTGAGCCCGGCCTGGAAGATCTGGTGCGCCAGGGCCTGGCCGCCGGCCGCCTGCGCTTTACGGCGGACCCGGCGGCGCTGGCCGAGGTCGCGGTGCTGTGGGTGGCCTATGACACGCCCGTGGACGCGGATGATCAGGCCGACGTTGCCTATGTGCTCGAGCGTGTCGAGCGCGCGCTGCCGCATCTGGCCGCCGGCGCGCTGGTGCTGATCTCGTCCCAGGTGCCGGCCGGCACCACCCGCCAGCTGGAACAGGCGGCCGCCGCCGCCGGCCAGGCCCTGCATTTTGCCTACTCGCCGGAGAACCTCCGGCTGGGCAAGGCGATTGACGTCTTTACGAAGCCGGACCGCGTGGTGGTGGGCGTGCGCGCCGACGCGGACGCGGACCGCGCGCGCGTGGCCGAGCTGCTGCGGCCCTTCACGGACCGCATCGAATGGATGGCGGTTGAATCGGCCGAGATGACCAAACACGCCCTCAACGCTTTTCTGGCCGCCTCGGTGACGTTCATCAACGAGATCGCGGCGCTGTGCGAGCAGGCCGGCGCGGATGCCCAGGAGGTAGAGCGCGGCCTGAAGAGCGAGGCCCGCATCGGGCCGAAGGCGTACCTCTCGCCGGGCGGCCCCTTTGCCGGCGGCACGCTGGCGCGCGATATTGCCTTCCTGACGCAGTTGGGCGCCGAGTATCAAGTGCCCACCCATTTGCTCGCGGCGGTGCGCGCCAGCAACGACGCGCACAAGGGCTGGGCGCGCCGGCGCCTGCAAACCCTGGCCGGCCCGCTGGCCGGGAAGACCATCGCGGTCTGGGGCCTGACCTATAAGCCCGGCACGGACACCCTGCGCCGTTCGGCGGCCGTGGAGCTGTGCCAGTGGCTGGCCGGCCAAGGCGCGCGTGTTCAAGCCCACGACCCGGCGGTGAGTATCCTGCCGGCGGAGCTGGCGGCGATCATTGACCTGCGCCCGACGGCCCTGGACGCGCTCGCCAACGCGGCCGCGCTGGTGGTGGCCACCGAGTGGCCGGAGTATCGCGCGGTGCCGGCGGACGCGCTGGTGGCCGCCCTGGCCGCGCCGGCGGTGGTGATCGATGCCAACCGCTTCCTGGCGCGCACGGCCGGCGCCGACCCGCGCCTGCGGTACGCGGCGGTGGGCCGGCCGGCGTAGGTGTTCAGTCGTTTTGCCACGAATGACACGAAACTAAGAGCAGGGCCTGACCACTGTGGATGAAGGAGGGCCTTTCGTGGAGTTCGTGGCTCCGGGTGGCTTGGGTGAATGGCCATAAGTGGATCAACACATGGGTGCCTTGCTATGACCAATAAACTCACCGGCCGCGCCGCCGTGATCACCGGCGCTAATCAGGGCTTGGGGCTGGCGATCGCCCAGGCCTACGTCCGCGCCGGCGCCAGCGTCTTCCTGTGCGCGCGCGATGCCGGCCGGCTG
>JAGOBN010000051.1 GCA_017999235.1 Anaerolineales bacterium
CGGCTTCGGCTTGCGCCATCAATCGGGCTTTCAGTTCAGCCTTCGGGTCGGACATCGGTGGGGCCTCCTGAGCGACATAAGCCAGGAGTGTAACTTCAGCCGGCCAAAAAAGAGAAATGCACCCCGCGTGTTTATAATTGCGTCTTCGGCCGATACCGGCCGGCCAAGGACAGCAACGGCACATGATCATTCTGTTTGATGTGGACGGCGTGCTCGTGCAGCACCGCGCCTACCATCTGGGCCTGAGCCGGACGGTGGGGTATTTCAGCCAGCGGCTGGGCGTCCCGGAGCAGGTCGCCCTCACCCAGGCGGAGATTGACGAGTTCGAAGCCCAAAGCGTGACGGTGGAGTGGGAGTCCAGCGCCATCAGCGTGGCGGCGCTGGTGCTGGCGCGGCTGCGCGCGGAGGCCGGCGCCGGGAAGCCGGCCGGGGAGGGCCTGCCGGCCTTCTGGCAAGCCGTGGACGCGCTGGGCGCCCAGCCGCCGCGCGCGGTGGCGCGCCCGGATTTCAGCGCCCTGGCGCGGCAAGTGGGCGCGCGCGCCTCCAGCCGGCGCAAACCCGCGCACATCGCTTTGGAGCTCTTGGAGGCCGAGAGCGCCGGCGCCGCGTGGGCGGATACCGCCCAGCCGCTGCTGCGCCAACTGCTGGCGGATTGCTATGCCGTGGATTTCTCGCCCACCCACCAGGTGGTGCAGAATTACGCGCTGGGGCATGCCGGCTACGCCGCCGTCTATCAGCTGCCCCCGCACTTTGAGCATCCGGCTTTATTGGAGACCGAGGACCGCCCGTTCTTGCAGCCGGCCTGGCGGGACCGGCTGCTGGCCGAACGCGCGGCCGGCCGGCTCTACTTCACCTTGTACACCGCGCGTCCCAGCCTGCCGCCCGTGGAAGTGACCGAGCCTCAGCGCGGGTACACGCCCGAAGCGGAAATGGCGCTGACCCTGGTGGGGTTGGAGCGCGCGGGGCCGGCGCGGGTGCCGATTATGGGGGTAGGCCGTTTGGAATGGGTGGCGCGGCTGAGCGGCCGGTCGGCCATGGAGTGGGTCAAGCCCTCGCCCATCCACGCTCTGGCCGGCCTGGCGGCCGCGCACACCCGCCGGGAGCTGGACGCCGTCTACGCGGCTGTGGCGGTGGAGGCCGGCCAAGCGTTGCCGGCCCTGTATACGGACTGCGCCGGCGAACACGTCCACGTCTTTGAGGATTCAGCCAGCAGCCTGCGCGGCGTCACCCGCGCGGTGGAAATGCTCAACGCGCACGGTCTGGGCCTGACGCTGACCCGCCACGGCATCGCGCCGGCCGGCTCATCCAAACACGCCGCCTTGAGCCAGGTGGCCGACTATCTGCATGCGGATGTGAACGCCGGCCTGCAAATGATCCTGTAACCGGCCCCCAACACAGCGGCCGCCGAGTCACGCAGACCCACAGCAATGCGCTGTGGCCCGGCGTCTCGGCGGCCCGGTTTTCAATCTGGGGCGGCGCCGTTATTTGACGGCGTAAGCCTTCTCGATGCCGCGTTTTTCACGCAGGGCCGCGTAACCGCCCCACCACGGCTCGCCCAGCGTGTTGCGCTTGGGCAGGTTGACCTTGGCCAGATGCTGCATCAAACCGCCCATCGCCACGGGCAGTTCCGGCCACTGGTTCTCCAGCACAATCTTCTCCAGCTGGTCGGCCGAGGTGCGCGTCCAGTCCCACTCGCGCCGGAACTGATCGGCCTTGAGCCAATAATCGCGCTTCTCCCAGGCCAGGCACGTCACGTCAATCGAGGCCTCGATCTCGCGCAGCGCCAGGGCCATAAAGGCCGCCATATCGCGGGCCTCTTCATCAAGCTGGGGTTTGCCGGCCAGGGCGCGCAGCGTCAAAGTGACGCTCTTCACCAGCCGATCCCGCTGCTTGCCCACCCCATCCGGTTTCACTAAACGACCCACGCTGGCTCTCCTCACCAAAACAGATTGTGCCCGTCTGAGCGCGCGGATTGTAACAGAGTTTCGCGGCCGGCGGAACAGATGATCTACGGCGTGGGCGACGCGGCCGGCGCGGGCGGCGGCGCGGTAGCCGAACTGCGGACCGCGGTGGGCGTGGCGTCCGGCAGCGCGGTGCCGGCCAGGAAGGTAGCGCAGATGCCCATGCTCTCATCGTAGCTGCCACGGATGGTGGCGTCATCCGGCGCGAAGTTGAGGGCCTGGTTCAGAAAGAACGGCGCTTCGGCCGGCCCGCAGCGCCGGTAATACGCCAGCAGGTTGCCCAGGGTGTAGTAATACTCCACCGACCGCGCGTCCAAGGGCATCGGCTCCACCGTCACGATTTGGGCCGCGGCCGCCTCATACAGACCGCCTTCCACCGCCAGCCGCAGCTCCGGCTCCGCGCTTTCGTAATTCTTGCGCTTGAAATACAGCGCGCCCAGCCGGCCGTGAATGTTCGGGTTGGCGGGCTCCAGTTCAAGCGCGCTCAGCAAATACTGCTCGGCCGTCCCCAGTTCGTCAATCTGGATGAACGTGCGGCTCAGGTCCAGATACGGCTGGATGTTATTGGGGTCGATCTGATTGGCCTTGCTGAAATACAGGATGGCCTGCTCGTAATCCTTCAGCGCCCGGTAATTCAAGGCGATCCGGCGATAGACCGAGATGACGTTGGGGTTGATGGCCAGCGCGTCCAGATAGCGCTTGATGGCGCCGTCGTACGAGCCGACGCTCTCATTGGAGTAGCCCATCGCCAGGTGGGACTCGAGCAGCGTCGGATCCAATTGCAGCGCGGCCTGCGCCTCGCGGAATCCCTGGTCCCAGTTTTGAGCATCGTTGAGGATGAACGAATAGTAAGCGTGCGCCGGCGCATAGTTGTTATCCAGGGCAATCGCCTGCACGGCGGCGGCGCGCGCTTGATCCGGCTGGCCGAGATAATAGTAGGCCCAGGCTTCAATGGCGCGCGCCTTGGCGCTCTCCGGCGCCGCCAGCACGGCCGAGCTGGCGGCTTCAAACGCTTCCGGATACTGCTCAGCGAAGACGCGCACCCGCGCCAGACCGACCCAGTAATCCACGTTTTTGGGGTCGATCTCCAACGCCCGGTTATAGGCCAGGGCCGCTTCACCCAGGCGGCCGGCCGCAAATTGCGCCTTGGCCTCCTCCGCCCACGAGATCGGGTTGCGCGTGGGGGTGGGGGTCGGCTCAAAGGGCCGCTGGATCTGGCCCTGGTTCAGCAGGCTGTACACCCACAGCAGGCCGACGATCAGGATCGTCCAAAGGAGCAAACGCCATAGATTGTTGCGCCGGCCGGTGCGGCGCAGGGGGAGATTTCGTCCACGAAGTTGCATACGGTTTCATCCATTCTAGGGCAATTATCCCCGACGAAAATGAGTCGTCAAGCAAACCGACATAAAACACAGATTAAGCGCCGGAACTGGGGCGCATCGGCTGGCGTCGTGATACCGTTTATAATGACCATGTCAAGCGTTCGCACACCTATGTCATCCTCACCTGAGCCGCTTCCGGCGCCGGCCCACCCGCCGTCGCGCCTGCTGTCCACGCTGGGCCTCGTCTTTGCGATCGTGCTGCTGGCCGTCCTGGCTGGGGCCGCCTGGGGCGGATATCAGGCCGGCTTGACCGCGCGCGCCGACCAGGCCAGCGCCGCGCAAGCCCAGGACCTGCAGGCCCAGTTTGACCTGGGCGTGGCCGACTTTACGGCCGGCCGTTTCCCGATGGCGGCCGCCCGCTTCGAGTATGTGCTGGCCCGCGATCCGAATTTCCCCAGCGCGCGCGCTAAATTGACCGAGGCGCAAACCGCCCTGCACGTCACCGCCACCGTCCCGCCGCCCACGGCCATCCCGGTCGCCGCCGGCGCCGATCCCGCCGATTACCTGGCCGCCGCCACGCAGGCCGCCGCCGCCGAAAACTGGGACGCCGTCCTGGACCAGATGACGCGGCTGCGGGTGCTCGATCCCAAGTATGAGATGCTGCAGGTCGATCATCTTTTGTTCATGGCCTTGCGCGGCCGGGGTCTGGCCCGCATCCAAGGCGACCAGATGGAGGCCGGCATTTTTGATTTAGACCAGGCCGGCGCCTTTGGCACGCTGGAAGCTGAGGCCCGCAATATTCGCGCCTGGGCGCGCCTCTATCTGGCCGCGAAGAGTTTCTACGGGCTGGACTGGGCTAAGACCGTGGATATTCTGAACCAGCTGTACATCCTTGCCCCGAACTTCAAAGACACCACTACCCTGCTCTACCAGGCGACGCTGAGTTACGCGGCCCTGCTCAATACCGCCGGCGATGCCTGCGGCGCCGCCGGCCAGTATGCCGCCGCACAGGTGCTGGTCGCCGACCCGCAGGTGGCCGAGCTGTGGACAGCGGCCCAGACGGCTTGCGCCTTGACGCCGACGCCGGCGCCAACCGATGCCGCGGCGCCAACGGACGCCGCGGCGCCAACAGATGCCGCGCTGACACCAACGCCTTAGCGTGTCTCGTTACGTTTACTTGTTCGGCTCCAAATTGCCTGATACCCTAGCTTCCAGCGGGAGCGGCTGGTCAGCCGCCCTTTTTGTTGCCGCGCGGTGTTTTAAGGAGTGTCCGTCGTATGCGTTTCTTCAACCGACCCCACCTGGCGCTGACCCTGGGGCTGTCCCTGGTCCTGGCGGCGTGTGCCGCGCCCGAAGCGGGCTATACCGCCCTAACCGCCGATCAGCCGCTGGCGCAAGCGCCGGAAGGCCTGACCGTGAGTGTCAGCCCGGCCGCCGTCACGCCGGATTTCAAAGTCCAACTGCGCGCCTTCACCGCCGCCGACCTCGCTGCCAGCCGGGCCAGTGAGCTCGGAAACGCCGCATTTGCGGCACGCCCCGCGGCGCTCAGCCTGGTCAGCCCGCTCTTCACCGTGGCGAGCCAGGGCGCGGTCCCGGCCCAGCTGTTCCTGGCCGTCATCGCCCCCGCCGGCCAAGCCGCGCCGGGTTTGGACCTGTATGCTTGGGACGGCACGACGTGGGCTTTCCTGCCCTCGGAAGCCCAAGGCAGTCAGCGGGCCGCCACTGTCAGCGCGCTGCCGCGGGCGGTGGGCCTGTTCCAGGCCGCGCCCTCCGCGCCTTTGGCGCTGGCGCGTTTGGATCCCGGCGATATTCTGCCCGTGGGTGCGCCCGTGGACGCGCTCCTGCTCGGCGGGGTCTTGGCCCAGGCTAACGGCAGTCTGACCGGCGTCCTGCCCAATTTGCCGCCGGGCTTGGCGGCGCCGCTGTATCCCGTGATCACCGCGGACGCCGGCCAAAGCGCGGCGATGCTGGCCGATCCGGCCGCGCGGGCCGCTCAGATCCAGATCCTGGCGCAATTGGCGGCCGGCGGCTACGCCGGCCTGGCGCTCGACTATCGCGGCCTCACCGCCGCCAGCCGGGCTGATTTCACGGCCCTGGTGACGGAGCTGCGGCCGCTGCTGCGCGCCCAGAATCGGACGCTGTGGGTGTATATCGATCTGGCGGAGGCGGCCGGCGGCTACGATTGGGGCGCGTTGGGGGCCGCCGCCGACGGCCTGCTCGCGCGCCTGCCCAGCCAGCCGGCGGCGCTGGGTGATGGGACCGTGGACGCGCAGCTGCAGCGCTTGACCAGCCTGGCCGAGCGCGGCAAGGTGCGGCTGGTGACCACGGCTTCGGCCGTGATCGGGGACGCTCAGCCGCCGCGGGCACTGGGCCAGGCGGAAGCCCTGGCCGCCCTGGGCGCCGCGCAAGCCAGCGCGTGGCCGGAGACCTTGCTGGTGCAACAGGCCGTCACCGTCACCCTGTCGGGGGGCTACCAAACCATCACCGACGACGCGCCGGCCGCCGCGCCGCGTTTAGAGGGAGGGCCGGCCGCCATTTGGCTGACCACGCCGTATACCCTGCGCCAACGCCTGGCGATGGTGGAACGATACCGGCTGGGGGGCGCCGTGGTGGAAGACTTGTTCCGAGCCGGCGTCACCGATATGACCAGCGCGGTGGCGGCCTTCCGCGCCGGTGCGGCGCTGGAGCCAACAGCCGTCAACCTGACCTGGACGACCCGCGACGCCAACAACGGCATTGTGGCCGAGGGCGCGGGCCAGCCGGGCCAGCCATACTTCTTTACACCCGCCGCCGCCGGCGACTATACCGTCTCGGCCCGCGTGCAGGCCGGCGGCGTGAGCGTGGAGCTCGGCGCTGTGCCGGTGACCGTCGCGGCGGTCCCGCCGCCCGCCGCCACCCAAGCGCCCACGGCCGGCTCCGGCGGCAATAGCGGCTCCGGCAGTTCGGGCAACTCCGGCAGTTCAGGCAACAGCGGCGGCTCCGGGGTCTTCGTCCCGCCGCCGCCGATCTCGGCCGGCATCTTCGAGTTGGGCGGCCAGGTGCCGGGTTACCTGGCCAACCCCACCGTCATGAAGCAGGCCGGCATGACCTGGGTCAAATTTCAGGTGCGCGGCGGCGGCGGGGATGCTATCGCCGCGGCCAAATCCAACGGGTTCAAAGTCCTGCTCAGCGTGATCGGGGACAAGAACCGCGTCACCGATCCCGCCTACTGGGCCGAGTATGCGGCCTGGGTGGGCGGGCTGGCGGCGCAGGGCGCGGATGCCATCGAGGTCTGGAACGAGCCCAACATTGACCATGAGTGGCCGGCCGGCCAGATCAGCGGCGCCACGTACACGCAGCTCTTGGCCAAGGCCTATGCCGCGATCAAAGCCGCCAACCCCGGCACCCTGGTTGTGAGCGCGGGGCCGGCGCCCACCGGCGCGGAGGCCGCCTTCCCGGGCCTGGTGATGAACGACGACACCTTTCTGGCGCAGATGGCGCAGGCCGGGGCCGCCAACTACATGGACTGTGTGGGCCTGCACTTCAACAGCGGCACCACTTCGCCCAACGCCACCACCGGCAGCGCGTTGAGCGGCTACCACTATTCGTTCTACTTCTGGCCGATGGTGGACCTGTATTACAATTCTTTTGGCGGCAGCCGGCCCCTGTGCTTCACCGAATTAGGGTATCTCACCGGCGAGGGGTATGGCGCCCTGCCCGGCAACTTCGCCTGGGCGGGCAATACCACGGTCGCTCAGCAAGCGCAGTGGCTGGCGGAATCAGCCAGCCTGGCCGGCAGCAGCGGCAAGGTCCGCTTGATGATGATTTGGAACGTGGATTTCACCCAATACGCGGGCGATCCCCAAGCCGGTTACGCGATCTTGCGGCCCGGCGGCAGTTGCCCGGCGTGCAGCGCCCTGGACGCCGTGATGCCCTAACCGGCTCCCCCACCACGAAGGAACTCGCATGTCGTCTTCAGCTTCCGATACCGGCCCCACCCCGCCGCCGGGCGCGTCCATCCCCATGGGCGCCCTGATCGGCATCGTCGTCGTCGCGCTCGTGGGGCTGGGCTTGCTGGCCTACGCCCTGCTCAGCCTGTTTGGCGGCGCGCCGCCCGCGTCGGCCACCGCGGTCGCGGTCGCCAGTGTGGCGCCGGCCACCGCCGCGCCCCTGCCCACCACCGCGCTGGTCATCCCCACGGTCACCAGCGCCCCGGCGGAGCCCCCGACCGCGGCCCCGACAGAAGCGCCGGCGGTCACCGCCGCGCCCGCCGCCACCGCCGCGCCGGCCGGCCCGGCGGTCAACATCACCTTGCCCGCCAACGTGCGCGCCGGCCCCGGCATCAACTATGCCATCATCGGCGGGTTGGACGTGGGCAGCACGCCGGCCGTGACCGGCCGCGATGCGTCAACCACCTGGTACGTCATCGCCTACCTTGGGGGCCAAGGCTGGGTCTCCAACCAAGTGGCGCAGTTCGCGGGCGATATCAACGCCCTGCCCGTGGTGGCGGCTCCGCCCCTGCCCCCTACGGCCGTCCCCAGCCCCGTCCCCACCAACGCGCCGCCGCCGGCCACGGCCACCACCGCTGCCGGCAGTGCGCGCGGAGTGCGCGGCGACCACTTTGCGCTGCAGACCACGGCCCGGACCTTTGGGCTGAACCAGGATATCTGGTTCGAGTTCAAGATCACCAACACCAGCGGCAACACCATTTCTTACCGCTGCCTCGGGGCCAAGGTCCCGGGCGGGCCGGCCAAGTGCTCGTGGGGCAGCACCGCCACGGATGTCCTCAAGCCGGGGGATGTGATCGAATGGAATGACCACATGAATATTGGCACGGCCGGCACGTACACGCTGGTGCTGGGCATCTGCTACCTCAGCGATACCTCCGCCTGTGAAAACTCCGGGACCGCCGGCTGGGAGTATCTCAGCTCCGGCATTCAGATCACGGTGCAATAAAACCATGTCACGTCCACCCTCCAAAAGCAACGTCTCGATGTTCATTGGCCTGTGGCTGGGCCTGACCGTCGCCGCGGGCGCCGGCGTGTTCGCTTTGTTGTATTGGGCCATGAGCGGACCAGCCGCCACGCCCGCACCCACCGCGCCCACCGCGGTCGCCGTCGTCGCCACGGAGCCCCCCAAAGTGCTGCCGACGCCCACCGCCGGCGGTGTGGAAGTGCCGGCGGCCGCGCCGGCCTGCAACTTCCTGCCGGAGCCGGCCTCCGGGTTCGGCTACGGCATCCAAGTCCACGGCCTCATCCCGGGCGTTGACAACAAGCCCTGGATGGACATGGTGCGTTCCAAGCTCAATCTCAACTGGGTTAAGCTGCAGGTCCGCTGGTACTTCATGGAGCCGCAGCCCGGACAGATTGATTGGGGGATCCTGGATAACGCCATGGACGCGGCCTGCGCCAACGGCCTGCGCGTCATGCTCTCGGTGATCGCCTCGCCGGACTGGACCCGGGCCACCCCGCTGTCCAAAGATATCGGTGAAGCGCCGCCGGACGATCCGCAGGTCTACGCCAACTTCATCGGCCAGATTGTCGACCGTTATCCGGGGAAGATCGCGGCCATTGAAGTCTGGAACGAAGCCAACCTGGAGCGCGAGTGGAACACGGCCGACGGCGTGAACGCCGGCGCGTTCGCGGGTTTGCTCCAGGCCGCCTACCCAGCCATCAAACAGCGCGACCCCAATATCCTCGTCATTTCCGGCGCGCTGTCGCCCACCGGCGTCAACTGCTCCGGCACCTGGCCGGAGTGCGCCGGCGGCCGGCCAGTGGTGGTGGACGATGCCAGCTATCTGCAGCAGTTGATCGCGGCCGGCGGCCTGAACTATGCCGATTGCGTCGGCACCCACTCCAACGGCACCAACCTGCCGCCCACCGCCGACGGCTCCAATCCGCCGGCGGATACCGGCTATACGTTTACCGGGCCGTGGAGTTCCCCGCACTATTCGTGGGCGCTGAAGAGCCAGGTGGAGACGTATGCCGCCATCCTGCAGGCGGCCGGCCTGAACAAACAGCAGTGCCTGACGGAATTCGGCTACGCGTCGCCCGTGGATGGCGTGGTGACGCCCGGCTACGAGTTTGCCAACGATGTCTCGGAGCAGCAGCAGGCCGAATACTTGGTGGCGGCCTATAACTGGATGCGCGACTCCGGCCTGGTGAAGCTCGCCTTCCTCTTTAACTTGGATTACGGCCCCAAGGGCGGCGACCCCGCCACCGACGACAATGTGATGTTCAGCATTCTCACCCGCCAGGGCGCGCCGCGGCCAGCCTTCGACGCCATTGGCGCGATGCCCAAGCCCTAACTTGAACCAAGGCCGGCCGCTGGCTGAACGGGCTGCCAGCGGCCGGCCTGTTATCATCGTCGGCACCCCTTTGCGCGCCATTCCAGCGTTACAGTCCGTCATCGTGATTTTGGCCGGCTTGCTCGGCGGAGCAGCTTGCCTGGCGACCCCCCAGCCTGCGGCTACGCCGCCGCCCACACCGCCAGTCGCCACGCCGGCGCCCCGGCTTTATCCTCTCCCGCCGCGGCTGCGCTCCCCCGAATACGGCATGCACGTCTTCCTGTGGTGGACTTACCAAGGAAAGACGGCGGACAATGATGTCCGCTTGGTGCGCGATATGGGCTTTGGCTGGCTCAAGCAAAAATTCGCCTGGCGCGATATCGAACTCGTCAAGGGCGCGTTCGATTGGCAGCGGTCGGATGGTATTGTGCAGTTGGCCGAGCACTACCGGATGAAACTGCTCGTGCGGCTGGATTTTCAGCCCCAATGGGCGCAGACGGATCCCACGGTCTGGATTGACAACGGGCCGCCAGCCCGCGTGGACGATTTCGGCGATTACTGCGCGGCGGTGGCCGGCCGCTACGCCGGCCGGGTCGCCGCGTATGAAGTCTGGAACGAACCGAACCTGGCCCGCGAGTGGGCCGGCCAACCGCCCGATCCAGCCGGCTATGTGGCGTTGCTTAAGGCCTGCTATCTGGCTATCAAAGCCGCCGACCCCCAGGCGTTAGTCGTGTCGGCCGGCCTTGCGCCGACGGATTGCGGCGCGGAGTGCGGCGCCATGCCCGATATGGCGTTTTACGAGGCGCTGTATGCGGCCGGCGCCGCTCCTTACTTTGATCTTCTGGGTGCCCATGCGCCGGGTTACGCTAACCCTCCCGAGCGCTCTCCGTCAGAAACTCAGCTGGACCCTCAATGGCAAGGACGGGTATGGACCTTTCGACACGTGGAAGATGTGCGCGAGTTGATGATTCGGAATGGCGATGGCGACAAACAAATCGCTATCACCGAAATGGGCTGGACAACCGACCAGGTCAACCCAACTTATTCCTGGTATGCTGTGAGTGAAGCCCAACAAGCCGACTATCTTGTGCGAGCCTACCAGTATGCCCAGGCCAATTGGACACCCTGGATTGGCCTTATGACGACCATCTACATCGTGGACCCTTCCTGGACCACGACCAACGAACAATACTGGTGGTCGATTACGCGGCCGGTCAAGCCTGGCGATCCACCAGTTCTCCTTCCAGCGTACGAAGCTCTAAAGACGATGGGAAAGGTTAGTGAGCCCTAACCTTCATTGACTGAACCGCAACCTGTGTTAACATCAGGTTATAAACATCTCCGAAACGGCAAACCCGATGAAAATCGGGGACGCAAAGCCATGGGTCTAAAGCCATTTCCGGCTATGACAGCCAGGCTGCCGAAGAGTACCAGTTGACACCCAAGCGGGTCTGGCACTCCAGGCCCGCTTTTTTTATGCTTCACTCCGACGTTTCCGAGATGTTTTAGGAGGAAGCCATGACTGCCGCCACCCCCAGCCACCCTTTTCAGCGGATCCTCTCGATCCTTCTAGCTACTGTATTGCTGGCTACACCTGCCCTCGTCCCCGGCACCCCCCGTACTGTTGAAGCGAACAAAACTTATATCCTTCAAGGGGCTGCGGCTGAGCAAGTGGCAGAAGCGGTCGAGCGTGCCGGCGGCCAGGTGACGGCGCGTCTCACCCTTATTCGGGGCGTAGTCGCAGTCCTTTCCACGGCCGCTTTGCAGCGCCTCTCGGCTGACCTCGCAATTTCCTCAATTCAAGCTGACGCGGTGGTTACCTCTGATGGCACCAAGGTCCCCGGCGATGAAGCCCAAGCAGACGATGGTGACGAGAAGGCCAAGTCGCCTAGAGACAATGCTACTCAAAATAACCGGCCCGACCAGCTGCCCGCTACTGATTATCCAGATGTAATCGGGGCGGATTATGTATGGGCGCAGGGCGTCACGGGGACAGGTATTACGGTAGCCGTTGTCGACTCGGGCATTGACCAACACATCGGCCTCGTAAAGGACATTGACGGCAAGCCAAAGC
>JAGOBN010000633.1 GCA_017999235.1 Anaerolineales bacterium
CGCCGCGGGCAGCGCCTGGCAAGTGCTGCCCCTGGCCGGCGTGGTGCCGCCCGGCGGCTTCTGGCTGATCGCGTTAGGGTCGGGAGGCGCCGCCGGCAGTCCGGGGCCGGCGCCCGACCTGACCTGGCCGGTGAATATCGCGGCGGCGGCCGGCAAACTCGCCTTGGTCAGCCAGCCGGCCGCGCTCACCGGCGCTTGCCCGGCGGAGAGCACGGTGGTGGATTTTGTCGGCTATGGCGCGGCCGCGAATTGTGCCGAGGGCGCTCCGGTCACCGGCCTGGGCAACGCGGCCGGCGCGCGGCGGGTCACCCTGATTGACACCAATCAGAACGCCAGCGATTTCAGCGCCGCCGTCCCGGCTCCGCGCGCCAGCGGCGCGGGCGCGGTTTTAAGCGCGACCCCCAGCGCTACGCTCAGCCCGACCGCGGCCCCGCCGGCCACCCTTCCACCGCCCACCTCCCAGCCCACCTCATCCCTCACGCCTTCGGCCGCGCCGCCGCCCGCCGCGCCGGGCGCGGTGCTCATCAATGAAGTGGTCACCGATCCGCAGCAGGATTGGAGCGGCGTGGATTTCGCCGGCCTTCCGGGCGCCGGCGCGGTCAGCGAGACGGATGAGTTCGTCGAGCTGCTCATTGGCCAAGCGGGTCTTGATCTCACCGGCTGGCAGATCGAACTGCTGGACGGCTCGGACGTCAGCGGGGATTTGACCCCGGCCGGCGCGTTTCAAGTGGCGCGCTATGTGGGCGCCGGGGTTTTCACCAGCACGCGCGCCGGCGACCGGCTGGTGCTGGGGAATGTGCGCGGCAGCGGCTCACTGACCAATGCGGTGGAGGTGATCGTGTGGGATGCGGCCGGCACCGTCATTGACCGCGTCAGCCTGGGCCGGGATGCGCCCGCCGGCCACGCCGCCGGCGCGGCCGATGAAGCGGTGGCCCGCCGGCCGGATGGCGGGGGGAGTTGGAGCAAACAGGCGGCCACGCCGGGTGACTCCAATGATGCGGCGCCGGCGCCGCTTCTCACGGCCACGCCTTCAGCCACCGCGCCGGCGACCGAGACCGTGCCCGCCGCCACCGTGAGCCCCACGCCCAGCCAAACGCCGGCCGCGCCTGCGCCGGGCGCGGTATTGATCAACGAGGTGGCCTGGGCCGGCACCGCCGCTTCGAGCACCGACGAGTGGCTGGAGCTGTTCAACCCCGGCGCCGCGCCGATCGGGTTGACGGGCTGGAGCCTGGACGATGGCGACGATCTCCACCTCGCCTTTCCGGCCGGGCTGGTGATCGAGGCCGGCGGCTATCTGTTGTTGGAGCGCACCGATGACGCCGTCGTCTCGGATATCCCCGCCGACGTGATCTATACGGGCGGGTTGAGCAACGCCGGCGAGACACTCACCCTGCGGGAGGCGGCCGGCGCCGTTGTTGACAGCGTGGCCGCCGGGGCGGGGTGGCCGGCCGGGAATGCTGAACAGCGCGCGTCGATGGAGCGCGGCGCGGCGGGCGGCTGGGTCACCCACGCCGGCGCGGCGGCCGGCTCGGACGCGGACGGGGCGCCGCTGGCGGGCACACCGCGCGGCCCCAACTCCGCCTGGCTGCCAACTCCCACCCCGGCGCCGTTGCTCACCACCCTGTTGATCAACGAGTTCCTGCCGAACCCGGAAGCGGGCGGCGAAGAATTTGTGGAACTCATCAACACCGGGAGCGCGCCCGTAGACCTTTCCGGCTGGCGGCTGGATGACCGCGCCGGCGGCAGCCGGCCGTTTGAGATCGCGGCCGGCACCTGGCTGGCGCCCGGCGCGCTCCTGGCGCTCTACCGCGAGGCGACCGGCGTGGCGCTTAACAATGGCGGCGACAGCGTGCGCTTGCTGGCGCCGGATGGCCGGCTGGTGGACGAATGCGTGTACGGCGGCGCGGCGCGGGCCGGCGTCAGTTGGGCGCGCGTGCCGGATGGCGGCGCGTGGACCTCCCAGGGCGCGCCCTCGCCGGGCGGCAGCAACAGCGCCCGGGCGGACCTGCCCGACCCGCCTCCGCCCGCGGAACAAGCGGCGGCGCCGGTCGCTGCGGTGGCCGCCATTGGCGATCTGCTGACCTGGCCGGTGGGCGCGTGGGCCACGGTGATCGGGCGCGTCACGGTGCCGGCGCCGCTCTTTGGCGCGCGCCTGCTCTATCTGCAGGATGCCACCGGCGGGATCGGCGTGTATTTGGGGCGCGGCGACTGGCCGGCCCTGGAGCCCGGCCAGAGCGTCTCGGTCCTGGGGTATACCCGCCTGCGGAGCGGCCGGCTGGAGTTTTATGCCCGGAATCCTTATCACGTTGGCATTGCGCCGCCGGACGGCCAGCCGGTGGCGCCGGCCGCCCTTCCGGGTGTCATCGCGCATGCCGCCGGCCGATTGGTGACTCTGACAGGGCGCGTGGTGAAATTGGAATCTAGCGCGTTTTGGCTGGAGACGGGGGCCGGCCCGGTGCGGGTGTTCTTTGCCTCGTCCACCGATCTGAAGCGGCCCAAGGTGGCGCGCGGCGATGTGTGGACGGTGACCGGCCTTGTCCTGGAACAGACCGCCACCAAGACCCGCGCGGCCGGCTGGCAGGTCCAGCCGCGCTTCATGACGGATGTGGTGCCGGTTCAAGCGCGGTATGTTTCCTCCCCTGCCGCGCCGGTTGTTCCCGAGATGCAGCCATGAACCTCGCGTGAGTATCGGCGCTGAGGACGGTCGACGCCTAACTCGAGAATGGGCACGCGTGACCCGCGATGCCATTGTGGCCAAACGCCGAACCAGAAGCGAGTTTCCCCCATTCTGCTTATCTTATAGAGCGCGCCCCACGCCCTGCCCACAGGGTAATGCGAAGCCAGGTATCACCGCGCTCTTTATGACGTTTTTGAGACGCTTGGTCTTTAGATTCCTAAGGGTGCCGAGAGTCAAACGGCCTCACGCAGCCTGCCCTCGACGCCAGCGCCGAAGGCAACTGGCGGTCTGGCTTCGCGTCGGCGGTCCACAAGAAACCCAATTACTACCGACCTGGATACGACAAACCTGATTGCAACGCCAATTGCCCCCACTTTCCTATAGGCTGGTCAAGATACTGACCTCTAGAATTGCTATTCTAAAGGTGGGCCGAGAAGTAAAACGCAAAGGACATAAACCGTGAAAC
>JAGOBN010000634.1 GCA_017999235.1 Anaerolineales bacterium
GCCCCGCCGCGACCCCTGCACTTGCGCTGTGCGCAAGCGCGGGGCAAGTGCGGCGAAGAGTCGCCTGGCTGACCCCGCGTCCGGGCCGGCTGGAAGTCCGGAACTAAAGAGAGACGCGATTACCGGGCCAACCGCCCGGGCTGCGCGAGCAGTCAAACCGGGATACGCCGGCCGGCGCTTTTTTGGACCAGCGCCGCCGACCTAAACAGATCAAAGGGAAAGCAGCCGGCGGGACAAGCCCGTCCCCCCGGCCTATCGACTGAAAGGAGTCGGATATGGGATCGCTCAAAGGACAGGTGACCTACTCGTTGAACGCTTTGAAAGCCTTTGGGGAGAGCCGACGTGACGCCCGGGCATCTGGGCGGGCCGCTGGCCGTATCTTCGCCGTCCGCACGCTGGTGAACTACTGCCAGTTGGACGTGGTCTTCGCGGTCTGGTGCCGGAAGACGCACGGCCTGCGCCGGCTGGGGGACCTGACGCCCGAGATGACGGCCGACTTCATCGCCGACCTGCGCCGACGCGGACGTTCGCCGGCCACCGTGAATACGTACGTCTGCGCGATCAAGAAGCTGGACGCCGGCCTGCGGCAGGTCGGCTGGCGCTGCCGCGACGCCGAGCCGCTGGTGGGCGAGTTCCACGGCCGGCGCGCGGACGTGGTGGCCGACCCGTACTCGCCCGAGGACGCCGAGCGCCTGATCACGGTGCTGACGGCCATCGATCCGCAGTACGGCGGCGTGGCGCGGCTGCAGCGTGTGAGCGGCCTGCGGGTGAGTGAAGCCGTCCATCTGCAAGCCAACGGGATCGTAGCCGATGGCAGCCAGATCACGCTGGCCGGCCCGGGCACCCACGCCAAGGGCGGCCGGCCACGCCAGGTGCCGATCCTGACTGAGCATCAGGCGGTGGTGGCCGGCTTCCTGGAGCAGGGCTTAGCGCACGGGGATGGCCACGTCTTCCAGCAGCGGCAGTCGCTGACCACGGCGGTCAAGCAGGAGGCCAGCCGGCAGGCCAAGAAGCTGGGGATCGAAGTCGGGGACGGCACGCACTCCTTCCGCAAGTTGTATGCCAACGAACTGTATCAGCACCTGCTGACGGTTGAGGGTCGGCCAGATGACGAGGCGCGGCGCGCAGTGACCCAGGCGCTGGGCCACAACCGCCTGGGTGTGCTCAAGGCGTATATCGGCGGCCCGCGCCAGGCTCAGGAATAGCCCCATGACGCCTGAACATGCAGCACTGCTGGAGTGGGCGCGCGCCATCTATTGGGGCGGCGCCCCGCCGGCGGAAGTCATCAACGCCGGTTGGAGCCAGATCCAGGCCCAGGCCGTTCTCCCGCCGTGGAGTGCGCAGGCGGCGCTGGCTTCGCTGCGCAACTGGCTGAATGAACCCTCGCAATGCGGAGTGCGGGATCAGCTCCGTGAAGGGCTAGCCCAAATCGGGTGGGATACACCCAGCGCCTCCGGCCGGCGGCTGATTTCCGATCTGCTGTGGAACACCATCATGGCACGCTTTGGGGTCGCGCCCGAGCTGACGCTGGCCAAATGGACACACCAGGACGCCGATGTTGAGTTCGGGCTGCAGGTTGTGGATGCGCCGTATGGCCGGGATGAGTGGGAACGCACGGGCTGGGTCGTACGGACCTATCTGGAGTTTCTGAACTGCCACAACTACCGCAAACCGCTGGAGTGGGTGCTCAACGCCCTGCTCTTCTATGACGTCGAGCTGGGCCTGGCCGACCAGCCGCTCTACCTGCGCCGGCACCAGCGGCCGGTGTTCGGCTTCGCGCTGTCGGGCGGCGACGAGAAGCCGCGCGAGCCGCCGAAGTGCCCGGAATGCGGGGCCCAGATGGTGCCCAAGTACCGCAACCGGAACGGTTCGCCGTTCTGGGGCTGTCCGAACTATCCGAGTTGTCACGGGAGCCGGGGCTGGAAGACCCGTCGGTAAGCCATTTCACTTGAGGAGATTGCCTGGCAACGCCCAGCGTCGGCCGACTTCATCGCCTATCTTCGGAAGATGCACCGGCGGGCTGGCGCTGCCGCACGGCCACAGTCTTCGGGCGACGCTGGCCGACGATGTGCACGGGGTTAAATATGATGGTGTTTGAGTCTCGCGCTGAACACACGCGAAAGCCGAGTGCCGTCTGTTCGCGCTAGCTGATCACTTGGAAGGCGACAAATAGCCGAGCCGGCTTATCTGGGAACTGGGGCTGGCTGATGAAGACGAGGTCTAGAATCCGCTAGTGCTTGGCAAAGCCGGCCGCTCGATTGACCTTGAGCGGCCGGCTCTTGGCTGCCGGCTCATTACCAGCCGGGCTGCGAGCGTGGGCGGCCCCTGCCGGGCCGGCACAGGGCCATCACTGAAAAGCGTCTATGGTTGTCCTCGAAAACAAACCACACCGTCTGAAAACCTTGACCGAATCGGTGGAATTCGTGTGTCACGGCGCTTTGTGACATTCATCACTCCGCCACGTCAGCCAGCTAGTGATAGCCTGTTTTCCACTGGCTGGATCTGTACTATTGGCTATGTGGGGGCATGATCAACTGCGGGGGTCTTGTCATGTTTGCAGAAGGGGGCTCCGTGTACATCCATTTGCCCTTTACTTGAATAGCTGCCAGCCCGCACTCGTTGAAGCCCGCCAGATTACCGCTCGTTTTGTGCTCGAATAGTAGGGGGATTCATGCCTCGAAGCTTTGCGCCTGTCTTGCTGAGCCGCGTCACACGCTTGTTCATTGCGCTCAATTTGGTGCTTGGAGCCAGCGGATTACCGTCTGGTGCCTTCGCATCAGCCGCCCCAACTATTTCAGTGATCGAACAACACCGAATAGGTGAAACTTCCCAGTCTGAGCGCTGGATAGATAGATCTGGTGAAATCGTCAACACGGGTCATCGGTTGCCGGTGGCTACCGTTCAAAATGCACTTCAATCTCCCGCCGTTACCCCCGGGATAACTGTAACGCCGCCGGTTCTATCGCGTGCGGATGAAAGTAAGCCGTCGTCGGCCGCGTCTTCAACTACCCCAACAAGCCCTGACACCTTATCGCTGGCCTTTGTGCCGAACCGAGGGCAGAGCGATCCAGCCGTCCGCTTCCAGGTAACAGGTCAAGGCGGCAGTGTGTTCTTTAAGCCGGACGAGATCGTCCTGGTGTTG
>JAGOBN010000635.1 GCA_017999235.1 Anaerolineales bacterium
GCGCCCAACTCTGTCCACTACCCACTGCCCACTAATCACTACCCACTGCCCACTCCCCCACAGCTCTTACGGCTGCAGCCACACAAAATTCACCGCGCCGGCCTGGACCGTGGTGGTGGCCGTCAAGCGGGTCCCCTCGAAATCAGTCTCGAATTCGCAATAGCCGGCCGGGAGGTCGGTGAGCGCCGCATTCTCGCCGTAGACATCATCCGGGGTGACGCCCGGATCCCAATACGTATCCACAAAGCGCTTCGCCCCATCAGAGCACAGGACACTGACGCGCAGCCCGGGCAGATACTGGTTGTCGGCATTGGTGACGCGCAGCGCCACCGCGCCGTGGCCGGCCGCCGGCATGAGCCAGAGCTCCGGGTTGCGCGTGGCCCAGTACGAGTCGGGGTTGTCCACGCGCACTTCCAGATGCAGGTGCGGGCCATAAGCTACGCCGGTGGCGCCGACCGTCCCCAGCACTTCGCCGGCCGCCACCGCCTGGCCGGTCTGGACGTTCACCGTGTCCAGGTGTCCATAGAGGGCGAAGACCGGCCGGCCGAACCAGGGCTGGGCCGCCTGCAGCACCACCAGATTGCCGTAGAAATCCAACTGGGGACCGAACTGGCGCTCGAGGTCGCTGCCGGCATAGTACACGGTCCCGGCCGCCACGGCCACGACCGCCACGCCCAGCGGGTTGGCAAACTCCTCGCCGTGATGCGTCTCGAGTTGATGGTTATAGGTTGAACCGTAGCGGTAGTTGGAGGCGGGGAAGACATTCCCGCCGGCGCCGATGGGCCGCTGAAAATAGAAATGCGCGTCGCCGCCGAAGGCCGCCGGCGGACGCGGGAACCGGCTGAGTTCCAGGGTGGGGAACGGCGCCGGTGACGGCGTGGCCGGCGCGCTGGTCTCCGTGGGCGGCGGGGCGGCGGTGGCCGACGGGGTGGCGGAGGCCGGCGCCGCCCCGGTGGGCGGTGGCATGGTGGCGGGCGGCGGCGCACTCTCCGTCAAAATGACCGCCACGCGCGTGGCCACGAACGCGGTGGCGTCAACCCCGGCCGCGGCCGGCGAGGCCGTTGGCGGCGCGGGCGCACAAGCGGCCAAGGCCGCGCTCAATCCCCAGGTCAGCCACCACAACCGGTGCTTCATGGGGCCGGCGGTTTGACAGTGAAGGTCACCCAGGTGAGCTGCCCAGGTTCGACGCGCACGGTTTGCTGGTAGAACTTGGTGGTATTGACGGCCACGCTGTAGAGGCCGGCCGGCAGGTCGCCCAGGGCGAAGTTCTCCTGCAGCGCGTCGTCCCCGGGCAGCGCGGCCTGTTCATACGTGGTGATGTACTTGGCGCGCGTCTTTTCATTCACGTCCACCGGCCGGATTACTACGGTCTGCCCTCTGATCACATTGCCGTCCAGATCCACGATCCGGCCGGCTAGAACGCCATAGGGCCGGTCCTTCAGGTCTGGCAGCGGCTTCAGCCACAGCTCCGGGTTGCGGGTATGGTCATAGTGGTTGTCGCCGACGCGCACTTCAAAGTGCAGGTGCGGGCCGATGGCCACGCCCGTCTGTCCGACCTCGCCCAGCCGTTCACCCGCCCGGACGCGCTGGCCGACCGTGACATTGATTTGCGCGAGATGCCCGTACAGGGTGAAGACCGGCTGGCCGGCCAGGGTGCGGGTGAGCTGCACCACCACCAAGTTCCCGTAGAACTGCGTGGCCGGCCCATAGGCGGTGGCCGCGTCATCGCCCGCCACGACCACCGTGCCGGCGCCGGCCGCCAAAACGGGCGTGCCGCTGCGGTTGACAAACTCCACGCCGTGGTGGGGTTCGCGCAGGCCTTGCTGGGTGGACCCATACGCGTAGGTGCGGTCCACAAACAGCTGGGCTTCCGGCGCGATGGGACGCTCCAGCCAAAAGTGCGCGGCCTCGGACGCGCAGGCTTGGTCGGGGCAGGGGGTGCCGGGGGTGGGCGGCGCGTCATCGGCGGCCGGCGGCGTCACCGTGGCCCCCGCCGTCGGCACCGCCGGCCGGGTCAAGATCGGCGTCAGCGTGGCGAACTCCAGAACCGGCGTGGCCGGCGGCCTGGCGCTGGCCGCCGGCCTGTCCGTGGCCGGCGCCGCGCTTTGAGTCAAAGTCTCGGCCACCCGCGTCTGAATGTACGCCGTCGCCGCGGAATGGTCCGGCCCGGAGGCCGCATTGGACGGCAGTTCGGCGCAGCCGGCGAGGCTGAGGGCCACAGCGCATGACCACGCGCCCAGCCGCCGCCCGAAATAATGGGCCGCTGGCTGGGCTCGGTTCCCGCGGGGCAGGCGCCGCTGGTTGGAGGTCATACGCGCAGCGTCATCCCTACCGCCGCTCGCGCAGCAAGCGCTCGATGCCGGCCAGGGTCTCGGTGACATGGGCTTCCAGCCCCGCCAGCTCCTTGAGCCAGGCGGCGGCAGTGGCCCGGTCTTCCACCACGGCGGCGTTGGCGCGCACGTTCTGGGCCGCGCCCGAGAAAGCCGCGCGTGCCAGGAACGCGCCGCTGCCGGCGTCGGACAGGGCGTTAAGATTGCCGCGCTCCGCCGCGATGGCGGCCAGCCCCAGCACCGCCACCGCGTCGCGGGCCACGCGCATCGGGACTTCCGCCGCGTGGATGTACGCTTGGTCAATCGCCGCCGCGCGGGCGGTAGTCTGCTCCTCCGTGGCCTTGGGGAGCTTGAAGGCTTCCATCACCGCCTCAAAGGCGGCCGAGTCGATGGCCACAGCGGCGGTCAAATCCGCGCGCAGCTTATCGGCCTGCTCCAACACGGCCTGCATCTGAGCCTCCACCTCCAGGTACTTCTTCTTGCCCAGCGTCAGCCGGGCCACCATCCCCACCAGGCCGGCCGCCATCGCGCCGGCGAAGGCCGCCGCCGCGCCGCCGCCGGGGGCGGCGGTGCCGGCCGCCAGGCGCTCGATGAAGAGCGCCTCGTTGGGCTCTTCGGGTTCGGTCTCGGACAGCTCCGCCAGCCGGTGTTCGATGATCATCTCCGGCGTCAGGTTGTCCAGCTGCAAATACCATTGCGCGGCGTCGGTCAGCGCCTGCTGCGGGATCATGCCCACCAGTTCGGCGCGGGTGACCGTGCAGCCGAAGCGCGCGGCTTCGCGCTTGACGGCCTCCTGCACGCGCGCGATCGG
>JAGOBN010000636.1 GCA_017999235.1 Anaerolineales bacterium
GAATAGCCCCGCCTGACGCCGCTGCTACGCCGGGCCTCCGCGCAGGAGGCCCGGCGTTTTTTTTGCCGCCGGCTGGAATTGCGCTATAGTCAGGGGCAGCCATCCACTGGGGACACCCCATGCCCAAATCCGAAGCCTTCACCAGCGTTGACGCCGCCTGGCTGCATATGGACAAGCCCGAGAACTTGGCCACGATTACCAGCGTGGTCCTGTTCAAGGCGCCGCTGGATTTTGAGCGCGTCCGGGCCACCCTCCAACACCGGCTCCTGCCCGTCTACCCGCGCTTCCGCCAGCGGATTCGCGAACCCCGCCTCGGGCTGGGCTTGCCGCGCTGGGAGCTGGACCGCGCGTTTGACTTGGACGAACACCTGGAGCCGCTGGCCCTGCCGGCGCCGCGCGATCAGGCCGCCTTGCAGCGGGTGGTCGGCGAGCTGATGAGCCAGCCGCTGGACCGCTCCCGGCCGCTCTGGCACATGGCCGTGGTGGAGCGCTATCGCGGCGGCGGCGCGCTCATCACGCGGCTGCACACTGCCTGGCGGATGGCATGGCCCTGGTGCAGGTGCTGCTCTCGCTGACCGACGCCGGCCCGGACGCGCCGTGGCCGGAGCCGCCCAGCCGCGCGCGCGCGCGCCAGCCCTGGCTGGCCCGCCTCGCCACCCAGACGGAGCACGCCCTGGCCAACGCCGAGCATTGGCTCCAGGATGGGCTGGCCGCCCTGCGCCACCCGCCCCGGCCGGCCGACCAGCTGGCGCTGGGCGGCGCGTATGCCCTGGCGCTCAGCAAGCTCACCCTGGCCAGCCCGGACCGCAAGACCGTGTTTCGCGGCCGGCTCGGCCCCGCCAAAGGCGTGGCCTGGACGCCGCCGTTCCCGCTGGCAGATGTCAAAGCCATCGGCCGCGCTTTCGACGGCACCGTCAACGACGTCCTGCTGGCAGCCGTGGCCGGCGGCCTGCGCCGCTACCTGGAGCAGCGTGACAACCCGGTGGACGGGCTCAATCTGCGGGCGATGGTGCCCGTCAACCTGCGCCGGCCCGGCGAGCGCCTCGAGCAGCTGGGCAACCGCTTTGGGTTGGTGCTGCTGGCGCTGCCCATCGGCGTGCGCGACCCCGCCCAGCGCATCCGCGTGCTCAAGCGCCGCATGGACGTGATCAAGCACTCACCCGAAGCCCTGGTGGCGTTCAGCATCCTGGGCGCCATGGGCCTGACGCCCAAACAGGTGGAGGAGCTGATCCTCAAATTCTTCGCCGCCAAAGCCACGGCCGTGATGACCAATGTCCCCGGCCCGCGCGAACCCCTGTACTTCGCCGGCCAGCGCATCAACGGCGTGCTGGTCTGGGCGCCGCATCCGGGCAGCCTGAGCCTGGGCGTCAGCATCCTCAGCTACGCCGGCCAGGTGA
Source organism: Anaerolineales bacterium (assembly GCA_017999235.1). Next base: position 1,398 of record JAGOBN010000636.1, read on the forward strand.
CCGTGGGCATCGACGCCGATGCCGGCCGGGTGCCGGACCCGGACGCCATCGTGGCCGGCTTCCAGACCGAACTGGCCCACATGCTGAAGCTGGCGCAGCCGCGCCAGCGCCAGCCCGCGCGCGCCGCCGGCGTCAGCGCGGCGGGGGCCTGCGCCGCGCAGACCCGCGCCGGCGCACCCTGCCGCAACCGCGCCGCTGCCGGCGAACGGTTTTGCCGGGTCCATGCACCATCGGCATCCTCGCGGTAGAGGCGCGGCCCGACGGCGATAACCACGCGGCCCCGCCCGACCACGGCATAACACATGGATGATTTCGATCCCGCCTCATTGACCGATTTTCTCCGTCCGCGCCTGTCCGGCGCGGATGGACCGCTGACCGTGGCGCCGATCACGGGCGGGCAATCCAACCCCACGTATTGGCTCCATTATCCGGAGATCACCTACGTCCTGCGAAAACAGCCGCCCGGCCCTCTGCTGCCTTCGGCCCACCTGATCGACCGCGAATACCGGGTGATCCGCGCCTTGCACGGCGGTGAGGTGCCGGTGCCTCGGCCGTACTTGTATTGTGATGACCGCGGCCTGATCGGCACGCCGTTCTATGTGATGGAGGCCGTCGCGGGCCGGGTCTTTCCAGACGCCGCGCTGCCGGGCCTGGCGCCGGCCGAACGCACCGCGATTTACCAGTCCATGAGCGCCACCCTGGCGCGCCTGCACCGCGTGGATTGGCCCGCGCTGGGGCTAGCGGATTTCGGCAAGGCCGGCCAGTACTTCAGCCGGCAGGTGGCGCGCTGGACCAAACAATGGCAGGGCTCGCGCCTCAGCGCTATCCCGGAGATTGACCACCTGGCCGCCTGGCTGCCCGCGCACCTGCCGCCGGCCGAGGACGAGACCGCCCTGGCGCACGGCGATTACCGGCTGGGCAACCTGATCATTCATCCAACCGAGCCGCGCGTGGCGGCGGTGGTGGATTGGGAGCTGGCTACGTTGGGGCACCCGCTGGCGGACCTGGCCTACAACTGCCTGACCTATCACGCCGCCCCGGCGGAATTTGGCGGCTTAATGGGGTTGGACCTGGCGGCGCTGGGCATTCCCAGCGAGGCCGAACTGGTGGCCGATTACTGCGCGCGGGCCGGCCGGCCGCTGGACCTGCGGCCCTTTCACCTGGTTTTCGCGCTCTTCCGCTTTGCCGTCATCCTGGCCGGCGTGGCGGCCCGCGCCGCCCAGGGCAATGCGGCCGCCGCCAACGCGGCCGACGTCGGCCGGCTGAGCGCCAACTTCGCGCGGCGCGCGTGGGTGATCGCCCAGGACGCCGCGTGAAAGCCGCGCCCTCCCCGGAGATCACGGCCGCGCTGGCGCGCCGCCAAACGCTCTTCAACACGCCGGACACCGACGCCTTCCGTCTGCTGCATCAGGCCGCCGACGGCGTGCCCGGCCTGACCGTGGACCGCTTCGCCGGCGTCTTGGTGGCGAACGTGTACGGCGCGCAGCGCTTGACGCCCCGGCAGGCCCGGAACCTGCGGACCCTGGCGGCGGAAGTGGAGGCGCGCGCCGTCTACGTGAAATACCGGCCCCAGCAAGCCAGCACCCTGACGGCGGCCCAGCGGGAAGCGCTGGCGCCGGCCGCGCCCTGGCTGGGCGCGGCGGTTCCCGAACTTATCGCGTACGAGAACGGCCTGCGCTACCTCATCCGGCCGGGCGCCGGCCTGAGCGTGGGGCTGTTTCTGGATATGCGTGAAACCCGCGCC
>JAGOBN010000637.1 GCA_017999235.1 Anaerolineales bacterium
CCGTTGATCTCGGCCATGATCGCCATCTCGCGGTCATAGTCCGTGAACACGAAGCGCCGGGCCATATCGTGCGTAGCTTCCTTGAACAGGTAGCGGAAGCGGAAGCGGATGGTCTCCACCGAACAGCGCGCGATCAGCTCGCGCCACATGTGCTCGTCCTCGGGCTTGAGCGGACGCAGGATGATGGGCGTGCCATCCGGCAAAGCGGCCGGCCGCGTGAACTCATCCGGATAGGGGCGGATGGCCAGGTGCGTGAAGCGCCGGCCGCTGGGCTGGTACTCCCGGTCCACCACCACGCGCGCGTCCAGGGCGATCACATCAACCGGGCCGGCCAGCAGCGGGTTGATATCCAGCTCCGTGATTTCCGGGTGATCGGCCACCAGGTAAGAGAACCGCATCAGCGTCTCGATCAGCTTGTCCTGGTTCGCGCCCGGCCGGCCGCGATACCCCTTGAGCAGCGGCCAGGATTTGAGCGATTCCAGCATCCGGCGCGCCAGGCTCTCGTTGAGCGGGGGCAGGCCCAGGGCGCGGTCTTTATACAGTTCGGCCGTGACGCCGCCCATCCCCACCAGCAGGATCGAGCCGAAGACCGGATCGCGCTTGGTGCCCACAATCAGCTCGGTGCCGTTGCGGGTGTCCACCATCTTCTGCACCGTCACGCCCTGCACATCCGCATCCGGGCGCTTGGCTTTGGCCGAGGCCACAATCCGGTCGAAGGCGGCGCGCACTTCGGCCTCGGTCTGGAGGTTGAGCACCACGCCGCCGACATCGGTCTTGTGCGTGATCTGCGGTGAGAGCACCTTGAGCACCACCGGGAAGCCCATCTCCTTGGCCAGCCGCGCGGCGTCATCGGCCGTGGGCGCGTCCAGGGGCTGGATGACGGGGATGCCGTAGGTGGCGAGCAGGGCCTTGGAGGCCGCTTCGGAGAGCACGGCCTCGCCCTCGGCCGGCGCACTGGCCAGCAGGTTCTGGGCCTGGCGGTGCTCCAGCTTGATCTCCACCGGGATATCGCGCGGGGTCTCATACAGCACTTCCAGATTGCGGGCGTAGGAGACCAGGTGCATGAAGGCGCGCACGGCCGGGCCGGGGCGCACGTAGGTGGGGATGCCGGCGCGGGTGAGCACCTGCCGGCCTTCCAGTACCGATTCGCCGCCCATCCACACCGCCAGAATCGGCTTGGTGGCGCCCTCGCTGGACTGCGCGATGACGCGCGCCGTGGCGGTCGGGTCGGTCATGGCCTGCGGGGTGAGGATCACCATCACGGCGTCCACGTTCGGGTCGGTCAGCACCACTTTGAGGGCCTGGCCGTAGCGCTCCGGCGGGGCGTCGCCCAGCACATCCACGGGGTTGTTGTGGGACCAGAAGGGCGGCAGGAGCACGTTCAGCTGGCTCATGGTCGCCTCAGAGAGCTGGGCCAGCTCGCCCTGCTCGCCGATCAGCTTGTCGGTGGTGATGACGCCCGGGCCGCCGGCGTTGGTCACAATGGCCAGGCGCGGGCCTTGCGGGCGCTTCTGCCGGCCAAGCAGCTGGGCGCAGTCGAACATATCGTCCAGGTCGAAGACGCGCTCGATGCCGGCGCGCTGGAAGGCCGCGTCGTAGACGGCGTCCTCGCCGGCCAGGGCGCCGGTGTGGGAGGCCGCCGCCTTGGCGGATTCCGCGAAGCGGCCGGATTTATAGGCCACAATCGGCTTGCTGCGCGAGAAGGCCCGCGAGGCGGACATGAACTCGCGCGCCTGGGTGATCGACTCGATGTACACGATCATCGACTCGGTGGCCGGGTCCTCGCCAAAGTAGTCGATCAGGTCGCTGAAGGTCACATCCAGCATGTTGCCGATCGAGACGAAGTACGAGAAGCCGATGCCCTGCTGCAGGGCCCAATCCAGCACCGACGTGCACAGCGCCCCGGACTGCGAGATGAAGGCGATGCTGCCAGCGGCGGGCATGGCGGCGTTGGCGAAGCTCAGGTTGATCTTCAGGCGCGGCACCAGCAGGCCCAGGCAGTTCGGGCCGATGATGCGCATGCCGTCGAACTTGGCCTGCTCGGCCTTGACCTGCGCCTCCAGCGCGATGCCTTCCTCGCCGATCTCGCGGAAGCCGGCCGAGATGATGACCACGCCCAGGATGCCCAGCTCCCCGCACTGGCGGATGAGGCCGGGGACGGTGGTGGCCGGCGTGCAGATCACGGCCAGGTCCGGCGTCTTGGGCAGGGTGGCCAGATCGGAGAAAGCCGGGATGCTCTGCACGGCCTCGCGCTTGGGGTTGATCGGATAGACCGCGCCCTTGAAGCCTGTGCCGATCATGTTGCGCAGGACGTTGTAACCCACGCTGTTGGGGTTGTCGCTGGCGCCGATAACGGCCACCCGCTCCGGCTTGAAGATCTTATCGAGATTGCGAACCGACATTAGAACCTCACTTGGGCGGCGGCGCCGCGCGGCGTCATCGCCCGGCTAATCACTTCGTCGGCAGGCCCCACCAGGCGAGGGCGGCCAAACCGGCCGCCTCCGCCAAGGTTGCCAGACCCACGAATAAAAAGGCATCGAACCAGAATTGCAGCGGAAACAGCCGGATCAGCGAATCCGACCATAGAAAGAGCCAGGTATCCCCGGTGAAAAAGACCTTGTGAAAGAGCGTGAAGAACTGGTTGAAGCCGAGGGCCATAAACAGCACCATGCCGATCAGCACCACCCAGGTGACGATGGCGCCGTTCAGCACGCCCAGCCGCAGGAAGCCGATCTGGCGGAAATACACCAGCAGGCCGGCGGCCGTGATGGTTAGCAGCAGGGCCGCGCCCCAGGCCCACAGCGCGCCGGCGGTGACGGCGCGCACATCCACCATGTGCTGAATTTCCCGGTCGTTGTAGAAGTACGTGCAGTCGCGCGGCCCGTACTGCGCGCCGTAGTACACGCAGGACTCAATGGGGGACACGGTGCCGGCCGGCGCGCGGCCGTCATCCGAGAACTTCCAGGCTTCGATCGCGCCCACGGCCGGATCGCCCAGAATGTAGGCGATCGAGCGTTTGGCCCAATACAGGCGGTCGGCCTGGGTGAAGGGCTGCTTGCCGCCGTCCGGGCGTAGCCCCGGATACAAATCCACCTGGGAGTAAGCGCGCAGGCCGTATTCCAGATCGGGGAACAGCGG
>JAGOBN010000052.1 GCA_017999235.1 Anaerolineales bacterium
CTTCGCCTGGATCGTGGATTTCCCCATGTTCGCGTGGAATGCCGAGGAACAGAAGTGGGACGCCGAGCATCATCCCTTCACCATGCCCAAGCAGGAACACCTGGCGCTGATGGAGAGCGATCCCGGCGCGGTGCTGGCGGACGCCTACGATATGGTGGGCAACGGCTATGAATTGGCGTCCGGCTCTATCCGGATTCATCGCCGTGACATCCAGGCCCAGATCTTCGAACGCCTGGGGTTGGACGAGGCCGAGATCCAAAAGAAGTTCGGCCACATGCTGGAAGCCTTTGAGTACGGCGCGCCCCCGCACGGCGGCATGGCGCCGGGCGTGGACCGCCTGGTGATGCTGCTGGCGGACGAGCCCAACATCCGTGAGGTGATCCCGTTCCCCAAGAACCAGGCCGCGCTGGATGTGATGGCCCAGGCGCCCTCGCCCGCGGAGCCGAAACAGCTGGTGGATCTGCACATCCGGGTGGTCCAGCCCGAACCCGTCCAGTAATTCTCATTCCGGGCCGCGCTCAGCGCGGCCCGGCCAGTTAAGCCCGAGGTCCGCATGTCGCTCGAATCCTTTATCCGCGCGATGCCGAAGGTGGAACTGCACGTCCACTTGGAAGGGTCGATCCAGCCCGCCACCTTGTTGGAGTTGGCCCGCCGCAACCAGCAGTCTTTGCCGGCGGACACCGTGGCCGGCCTGCGCGAGTGGTACACCTTCACGGACTTTCCGCACTTCGCGGAGGTCTATCAGACGCTGTCGCGGTGTATTCAGACGGTGGACGATATCGAGCTGATCACGCGCGATTTCCTGGCCGGCCAGGCCGCCCAGAACATCCGCCACACGGAGGCCACCTATACGGCGCTGACCGTCTACCGCAATTCCGGGCTGGCGTTTGAGGCGCAGCTGGCGGCCATCAACCGGGCGCGGGCCTGGGCGGAGCGCGAGCTCAACACCTCGCTGGCCTTGATCATCGATATCCCGCGTGAGTGGTGCACGCCGGCGGAGGGTGAGCAGGTGGCCGAGTGGGCCATCGCCGGCCATGGGCGGGGCGTGGCGGCGCTGGGTCTGGGGGGCTACGAAGTGGGCTTCCCGCCGGAGATGTTTGCCGCGGCTTTCGCGCGCGCCCAGGCCGCCGGGCTGCCGGCCATCCTGCACGCCGGCGAGACGGAAGGGCCGGCCAGCATCTGGGGCGCGCTGGAAGCCGGCCACAGTGTCCGGCTGGGGCATGGCGTCCGCTGTCTGGAAGATCCCCGGCTGGTGGATGAATTGCGGCGCCGCCAGGTCCCGCTGGAAGTATGTCCGTCCAGCAACGTGTGTCTGAAGGTAGCGCCGTCTTGGGCGGCCCATCCGCTGCCGGACCTGAGGCGCGCCGGGCTGTGGGTTACCCTCAACAGCGATGATCCGCCGATGTTTAATACCACCCTGACGGATGAGTATTTGCAGGCGGCCGCGGTCTTCGGCTTGAACGGGGATGATATTGAAACCTTGGCTTTGGCGGCGGTGACGGCGGCGCTGTGGCCCGCGGCCCAGCGGCAGGCCCGGGCGGCCGAGTTCCGCGCCGAGTTCGCGCGCCTGCGCCGCGCGCATGGCGTACCCTAGCCGGCGCGGGCCGAGTCGGTGACATTGCACAACCACGCGAGTCGTGGTATTGTGCAAATTAACCCTGCCCTGTACGTGATGTCGAACGCGGTTAGACCACGTATGTATAAAGGGAGCCGGGACTCGCGCGGGGAATGCGATAGGCGGCACGCATGCCAAGGCAAACCCCAAACGGAAGGCTCCCGCCTGCGAAAGCAGGTCAAACTCGTTCCCACACGGCATGGCGGGGAAGATTGAAAAAAAGGCCACCGGCGACCGGTGGCTTTTTGTTGCGGGCGGGTTACCAGCGCCGGCGCCGGCGCCGGCCCCAGGCGCTGCGCGCCCGGCCATACCAGTAATAGCGGTGGCCGCGGGAGTAAGTCCGGTCTTGGAAACGCGCCAGCCACAGGCGGAAATCCCGGAGCGCGATGGACCCCAGGCCGGCCAGCCCGCCCAGCACCAGGTTGCTGGGCATGTCGTAGTAGTTGATCCAGTACGCGCCGGCCAGCCACAGGGCAAAGGTGATCAGATCCCACAGCTGGTTATTGAGCCGGCCGCGCTGGATGGGCAGCACGAAGGTGAGCGCCAGGGCGGCGAGCGCGCACCCCAAGCCCAGGACGAATGACGGGATCAGCATGGTCCACCTGTGGTTGAAGGATTTCGGCCGCGATCATAGCAGACGCGCCGGGCCGGCGCAACGGCGCCGGCTTGCGAAATCGCGGCCGGAGTGCTAAAATTTCCGATGTTCAGTATAGGCGTACGTCGGAAACGTGGGTGCCCCCCACGTTTCTTCGTATATGCGGGTCACCTTCGACGGATGAAGTCTTGAGCGTATGAAAAGTGAATTAGCCCTAGCTTTCAACGAAATCATCGAGCACAACAAGCTGAAGCGCGAGGTCATCCTCGAAGCGCTGGAGACGGCCCTCGTAACGGCCTACCGGCGCGCGGTGAATGCCTCCTCCGCCCAGCACGTGGTCGCCAAGGTGGATCTGGCCACCGGCGCGGTCAAGGTCTTCGCCGAGAAAGAGGTGGTGGACTCGGTCCTGGAGCCCAACACCGAGGTAACGCTGACGGCCGCCCAAGAGGTGGACGCCGGCGCCAAACTGGGCGATATGGTGACCGTGGAGTCCACGCCCCGGGACTTCGGCCGCATCGCGGCCCAGGCCGCCAAGCAGGTGATCTTGCAGCGCCTGCGCGAGGCCGAGCGCGAGAGCCAGTATCAGGAATATGTCCAGCGCGAGGGCGATATCGTCAACGGCACCGTCCAGGCGGTCAGCTCACAGTCCATCACCATCGGACTGCAGCGCACCGAGGCCACCCTGCCGCGCAACCAGACCATGCCGGGCGAGCGCTATTACGCCCACCAGAAGGTGCGCGCCTTCGTGCTGGAAGTCCGCAAGACCACGCGCGGCCCGCAGATCATCCTCTCCCGCACGCACAAGAATATGCTCCGGCGGTTGTTGGAGTACGAAGTACCGGAAATCTACAACGGCGCGGTGGAGATCAAATCCATCGCCCGCGAACCCGGCCACCGCTCCAAAGTGGCCGTGGCCGCGCGTCAAGAGGGCGTGGATCCGGTCGGCGCGTGCGTGGGCATGCGCGGCGTGCGCATCCAGTCCATCGTCAAAGAACTTAACGACGAGAAGATCGACGTCATCGAGTGGAACCCGGAGCAGGCCACCTTCATCGCCAAGGCGCTCAGCCCGGCGCGCGTGACGGCCGTCCATCTGGACGACGACCCGATCTCCGGCCGCACGGCCATGGTGGTGGTCCCGGATGACCAGCTCAGCCTGGCCATCGGCCGCGAGGGCCAGAACGCCCGGCTGGCCGCCAAGCTCACCAACTGGCGCATCGACATCAAGAGCCTGAGCGAAGCCGCCATTGACGGCGCCCGCCGGCTGCGCGACGACGACCGCTACGCGGACCTGGCCCAGGCCCAGGCCGAGATGCTCAAGAGCGCCGAGGTGATCCTGGGCAAGAAGGCCGAAGGCAAGCCGCTGACGCCCGAGGAGTATCAACTGCTGGGGCGGCTGGTGGATGTGGTGGAGAAGAAGTCCGCCCGCAGCCGACAAGAAGAGCGCGCCATCAAACTGGAGCGCGCCGCCGCGATCCGCGCCACCATCCCGGCCGCCGCCCGCAAACTGGCCCTGGTCGAACTGGGCTTGCCGGACATCATCAACCGTGTCCTGGGCGACGCCGACTACAAGACCGTGGGCGATGTGATGGAGACGCTGGCGCTCGACGAGAACCGGCTGCTGAAGATGGAAGGCTTCAACGCCCGCTATATGGACGAGGTCCGGACGGCGATCGGCAAGCTGGTCTTCCCCGAGGCTGAACCGGAGCCGGAGCCGAGCGTGGAAGCGGCGCCGGCCGAAGGCGGGGCCGAAGCCGGAGCGCCCGCGGACGCGCCAGCCGAAGCCGGGGACGCGGCGGCCGCCGCGGCGGCCGCGCCGGCGGAAACGGGCGAGGCGGTGGCCGCGCCGGCCGAGGGCGACGAGAGCGAAGAAGCCGAAGATCCCGAATTCAAGGACGAAGCCGAGGACGATGACGGCGACGACGCCAAGAAGAAGGGCAAGAAGAAGGGCAAGAAGGGCCGCACGACGGTCGAGATCGAGTACGACGAAGAATTGGGCGTGTACATCACGCGCAAGAAGCGCAAGGCCAGCCGCGCCGGCGACCCCCTGGGCGGCGTCGAAGACTAAGCGCCGATGTCCGGCCTGCAACGGGTCCGGCGGATACCGCAACGCACCTGCCTGGGCTGCCGCCGCGTGGACGCCAAGCGGCAGCTGGTGCGGGTGGTGCGCGGCGCCGACGGGCGGGTGCGCGTGGACCCGAGCGGCAAAGCCGCCGGCCGGGGCGCTTACGTCCACAACCGGCGCGCGTGTTGGGACACGGCTTTGAGCGGCGGCGGGCTGGAGCGCGCCCTAAAAATTACTCTGGAGGCTGCCGATCGGGCCGCGCTGACGGCCCACGGCCAACAGTATTCCGATGACACCGATGCATGACGGCGGCGCTCTGCCGCCGCCGGATAATGTGAGGCGCCAACGCCCCACCGGGTAACCCCTGCGGCCCGGCTGGTCGTTCGCCTCCCAAAAGTTTGGAGGTTCGTATGAGCGACAAGAATGGGCAGAAAGTAGTGGAGCTCCCCGGCATTGTGACCGTCCGCCAGTTGGCGACGCTGATCAAATCCAGCCCCATTGACATCATCAAGCAGCTGATGAGCAATGGGGTGATGGCGAATATCAACCAACAGCTGGATTTTGACACCGCCGCGCTGATCGCCCAAGAACTCGGTTACGAAGCCCGCCCCGAGCCCGTGGCCGCCGAAGAATCCGCGCCGGCCGCCGAAGCCGACACCGGCCCCGAGTGGCGCCGGATGATCGAAGCCGAGAACCCCGAAAACCTGCAGCTCCGCCCGCCGGTCGTCACCATCCTGGGCCACGTGGACCACGGCAAGACTTCCCTGCTGGATGTGATCCGCAAGACCAATGTGGCCGGCGGCGAGGCCGGCGGCATCACCCAGCACATCGGCGCCTACCAGGTGGAGCACAACGGCCGCAAGATCACGTTCCTGGATACCCCCGGCCACGAAGCCTTCACGGCCATGCGCGCGCGCGGCGCCCAGGCCACGGACATCGCCATCCTGGTGGTGGCCGCCGACGACGGCGTGATGCCGCAGACGCGCGAAGCCGCCGCCCACGCCAAGGCCGCGCGCGTGCCGATCATCGTGGCCCTCAACAAGGTGGACAAGCCCAACGCCAACCCGGAGCGGGTGAAGAACGAGCTGTCTGAAATCGAGCTGACCACCGACGAATGGGGCGGCAAGACGATGGTGGTGCCGGTCTCGGCCAAGCAGAAATCCGGCATCGACGACCTGCTGGAAGCCATCCTGCTGGTGGCCGACGAGCAGACCAACATCAAGGCCAACCCGGACAGCATCGCCTCCGGCACCGTGCTGGAAGCCAACCTTGACAAGGCCAAGGGCGTGCTGGCGACCCTGCTGATCCAGAACGGCACGCTGCACGGCGGCGACGTGGTGGTGGCCGGCTCCGCCCACGGCAAGATCCGGGCGATGTACAACGACAAGGGCAAGCCGATCCGCGAGGCCGGCCCGTCCGCGCCGGTGAGCATCCTGGGCCTGGCGGATGTGCCGGTCCCCGGCGACCTGTTCCGCGTGGTGGCCTCCGAACGCGAGGCGCGCTTGATCGTGGCCGAGCGCAAACTGGCGGCCAAAGAGGCCAAGAACGAACCCGCCAAGGCCGCCCCCAGCCTGGACCAGATCTTCGCCAAATTCAAGGCCGGCGAGGCCAAGGAACTGACGCTGATCGTCAAGGCCGACGCGCAGGGCTCGCTGGAGCCGATCGTAAACTCGCTCAACAAGTTGACCATCACCGACGGCCCCAAGATCAATGTGCTGTACGCCGAGACCGGCAACGTCACCGAAAACGACGTGATGCTGGCCACGGCCTCCAGCGCCATCGTCATCGGGTTCTCGGTGTCGGCCGATGCCGCCGCCCAGCGCCTGGCCGAGACCAACGGCATCTCCATCCGCCAGTACGACGTGATCTACCGCCTGCTGGAAGACATCGAAAAGGCTCTCAAGGGCCTGCTGGAGCCGGAGTTCAAGCCGGTGGTCATCGGCAAGGCCGAGGTGCGCGCCATCTTCCACATCCCCAAGGTCGGCAACATCGCCGGCTGCGTGGTGCGCGAGGGCGAGCTGCGCCGGAATGCCAAGGTGCGCGTCCTGCGCCAGAACAAGATCGAGCACGACGGCGAGCCGGGCTCGCTCAAGCGCGAAAAAGAGGATGTGCGCGAGGTCTCCAAGGGCATGGAGTGCGGCGTCAGCGTCAAGAACTTCGACGCGCTGAAAGTCGGCGATATTCTGGAGTTCTACGTCATTCAGCAGGTTCCGTAAGGTAACCTAGCGGGGCGGCCGGCCGATGGCGGCGCGGCCGCCGGCCGCTCGGATCAATCCACATGCCAACTCCAATTCGTCAAAAACGCGTGGCTGAACGCCTGCGGCTGGAGATCTCGGATCTGCTGCAGCGCGACCTGAAAGACCCCCGGCTGACGCTGGCCACGGTGACCCGCGTCACGATCGACCGGGAACTCTCCCACGCCGATGTCTACGTCTCCAACCTGGGCGAGGCGGCCGATCACGAAGCGCTGCTGGCCGCCCTGCACAGCGCGGCCGGCTTTATCCGGCGCGAGGTGGGCCGGCGGGTGCGTCTGCGCTTAACGCCCGAGCTGGAGTTCCACTGGGACCCCGGCATGGAGAACGTGGAGCAGGTGGCGCAGCTGCTGGATAAGCTCAAGGCCGCGGCCCCCGAGCCGCCGGCCCCCGCCGAGGCCGATGACGCCGACGCCGCCCGCTGACGCCGCGCTGGCCGCCGCCCGCCGGCGGGTGGCGCGCGCCGAGCGCGCCTGGGTGCTCACGCACTTGGCCCCGGATGGCGACGCCATTGGTTCGCTGCTCGGGCTGGGGTGGGCGCTGCGCGCCGCCGGCCAGTCGGTCAGCCTGCTGTGCGTCGATCCCGCGCCGGAGGCCTTTCGGTTCCTGAGCGGCGCGGATGAGATCGCGGCGCGCCTGCCGGCCGGCCCGGTGGACCTGATTGTGGCCGTGGACGCCGCCGATCTGGGCCGGCTGGGCGCTTTGGGCGAGCAGCTTCCGCGCCCGCCCGATCTCCAGTTTGATCATCACCTCACTAACCCCGGCTACGCGGCGGTCAACGTCATTGATGTGGCGGCCGCTTCCACGGCGGAATTAATCACGGCGCATCTGCCGGCTCTGGACCTGCCGCTCACCCGGCCCAGCGCGGAAGCGCTGCTGGCCGGCGTGATCACCGACACCCTCGGCTTCCGCACCTCCAACACCACCGCGCGAACGCTCGGCCTGGCCCAGACGCTTATCGCGGCCGGCGCCGCGCTGCCCGAGATCTATGACCGCGCCTTCTACAAGCGCTCGTTCGGGGCGGTGCGCTTCTGGGGCGAGGGGCTGACGCAAGTGCGGCTGGAGGGCCGGCTGGTCTGGACTTCGCTGACGCTGGAAGCGCGGCGCGCCGCCGGCTATTACGGCCAAGGCGATGCCGACCTCATCAACGTGCTCAGCTCGGTGCGCGAGGCCGATATCGCCGTCATCTTTGTCGAGCGGCCGGAGGGCAAGGTGAAGGTCAGTTGGCGCGCCGCCCCCGGCTTCAACGTGGCCGGCCTGGCGGCCGAGTTCGGGGGCGGGGGGCATGCGCCGGCGGCCGGCGCGGAGCTCACCGGCAGCGTGGCCGACGTGGAAACGCGCGTGCTGGCGGCCACCCGCGCCTTGCTCACCCCGGCGGCGCGGTAAGCGGCCGTGATCTCCAGCCTCCTGCTGATTGATAAACCCACCGGCCCCACTTCGCACGATGTGGTGGCCATTGTGCGGCGCGGCGCGCAGGAAAAGCGCGTGGGCCACGCCGGCACCCTGGACCCGCTGGCCACCGGCTTGCTGGTGGTCTGCCTGGGCGCGGCCACGCGGTTGAGCGAGTATCTGCTGGGCGAGGACAAGACGTATGCGGCGCGGGTGCGCTTTGGGCAGGCCACCAACACTTACGACGCCGACGGCGAGGTGACGGCGGCCAGCAGCCAGCTGCCCGAGCGCGCGGCGGTGGAAGCGGCCCTGGCGCCGCTGCGCGGCCCGATCCAGCAGCGGCCGCCGGCGTTCTCGGCCATCAAGCGCGGCGGCCAGCGCGCCTACACCCTGGCGCGGCGCGGCGAAGCGGTGGAGCTGGAGCCGCGCCCCGTGACCATCCACGCCCTGGAATTGACCGACTGGGCGCCGCCGGAGGCGAGCCTGCTGGTGCGCTGCACGGCCGGCACCTACATCCGCTCACTGGCGCATGACCTGGGCCAGGCGCTGGGCTGCGGCGCGCATCTGACCGCGCTGCGGCGCACGGCGGCCGGCCACTTTGACCTGGCCGCGGCGGTGTCCCTGGCCCAGCTGCAGGCCGATTTCGCCGCCGGCGCCTGGACCCGGCACTGCCGGCCGATGGACGAAGCCGTGCCGGCCTGGCCGGCCGTGCGCCTGACCGCCGACGAGGCCTGGCGCGTGCAGCACGGCCAAATGCTCCGCCTGACCGCGGCCGACACGGAATTTGGCCGCGCGTATAATCCGGCCGGCGAATTCTTCGCCATCCTGCGCGCCGACCGGGCGGCGGGGATCTGGCGTCCCGAGAAAGTTTTGCTATAAATTTCGGCCGATCACTTATGCAGCAGACTACGGCGTTAACGGCTTTGCAGTTGGACCGCCCGGCCTATGTGGCAATTGGCGCATTTGACGGCGTCCACCGCGGTCATCAAGCCCTGATCGGGGAGATGGCGCGCCGCGCGCAGGCCGCCGGCCGCGCCGCCGTGGTGATCACGTTTTACCCGCATCCGTCGGTGTTCCTGCGCGGCCGGCGCCCGTCGTTCTACCTGTCCACCCCGGAAGCCAAGGCCGAGTACCTGGCCGCCCTGGGCGTGGACGCGCTGGTGACGCACGCCTTTGACGCCGACTTCGCCGCCATCACGGCCGCCGCCTACGTGGAGCAGCTGGTGCGCTTCGCGCGCTTGAGCGAGCTGTGGTGCGGGGCTGATTTTGCGCTGGGCCATAACCGCGAAGGGAACGTGCCATATTTGCAGGCCGCCGGCGCGCGGCTGGGCTTCACCGTCAACGTGCGGACGCCGGTGCAGCTCGACGGCGAGATCATCTCCAGCACCCGCGTGCGCCAGTGTCTGCGGGATGGCGCCGTGGAAGAGGCCGCGCGCGCCCTGGGCCGGCCGTTTCGCGCCTCCGGCGTGGTGGTGGCCGGCACCCAGCGCGGGCGCACCCTCGGCATTCCCACCGCCAATTTGGCCGTTTCAGAGGAGCACGCCCTGCCGGCCACCGGGGTCTATGCCTGCCGCGTAGACCTGGGCGCGGGGGAATGGGCGGCGGCCGTAACCAATATCGGCTTCCGGCCGACCTTCAATTCGACCGAGCCGCATTTGACGCTGGAGGCGCACCTCCTGGATTTCGCCGGGGATTTATACGGCCGCACCTTGGCCGTGGAATTTGTGGCGCGGCTGCGCCCGGAGCAGAAATTCGCCGGCGTGGCGGCCCTGGTGGCTCAGATCCACGCTGATATCGCGGCTGCCCGGCAGCGGCTGGCGGCGGACCAATAAAACTAAATCCCAAGCGCCGCATCCTGAATCCGAAACCGTTATGCCCGAACGTCAGGTTTATCTCCTCAACCCGAAGGACCTCAGCCCCGAGACGATTGCCGTGGCCTTCGCCAAGACCTCGCGCAGCCCGGAGTCGTTTCGCGAGATCGCGGCCGAACTGAGCGCCGCCGCCGCCGCGCAGTTTCACGAGCGCTGGGTGGTGGGCTATGGCCACGCCAGCGTGGCCGAGCACGCCGTCCTGCACATCGCGGTGGAGAACCTCTCCCGGCTGGCGATTGAGTGTCTGGAATCCAACCGCCTGGCGTCGTATACCGAGAAGTCCACGCGCTACCAGATGTGGGGGCCGGAGGATTTCTTCACGCCGCCGGCCGTGGCCGCCAGCCGCCACGCTGAACTCTACCGCCAGACCTGCCGGCGGCTGTTCGCGGTGTATCAAGAGACCCTGGAGCCGGTGCGCCGGCTGATGGAGTCCCAGCATCCCCGGCGGGCCGGCGAGACCGAGGCCAAATGGGAAGGCCGGCTGCGCTCGAAGTATGTGGATCATTGCCGCTTTCTGCTGCCGGCGGCGGCGCTGGCCAACGTGGGCGTGACCGCCAACGCCCGCACGCTGGAGAGCGCCATCCGCAAACTGCTCTCGCATCCGCTGGAGGAAGCGCGCGCGGTGGGGGAGGCGATCAAGCAGGTGGCGCAGGCCGAGACGCCCACCCTGGTCAAATATGCGGAAGTGGCGCCTTACCAGGTGGAGACGGCGGCGGCCCTGACGCGCGCGGCGCGCAGCGTGGCCGGCCGGCCGCCGGCGGCCGCCGCGGTCACCGCGGCTTTGATCGACTATGACCCCCAGGCCGAAGACAAGTTTCTGGCGGCGTGTTTGTACCGCTACGGCGGCGCGAGCCTGGCCGAGTGCCGGGCGGTGGTGGCCGGCCTGGAAGCCGCGCAGCGGGCGGCCCTGGCCGACGAGGCGCTGGGCCGGCTGGGGAAATTCGACCAGCCCCTGCGCGAGCTGGAGCACGTCAGCTACACCTTTGACGTGCTGATGGATCAGGGCGGCTATTTTGAGCTGAAGCGCCATCGGATGATGACGCAAAGCCCGCAGCGC
Source organism: Anaerolineales bacterium (assembly GCA_017999235.1). The sequence goes on from JAGOBN010000052.1 coordinate 10,842, forward strand.
CTGACCGCGCAGCTGGGGTATGCCACGCCGCGCGCGATCGACGCGGCCGGCTGCGCGCCGGCCTACCATGCCGCCATGCGGGCCGCCGCCGACGCCTATGCGGTTCTGGCCGCCGACTGGCCGGAGGACGCCAGCTACCTGGTCCCCAATGGCTTTAACCGCCGGGTGCTGATGACGCTCAACTTGCGCCAAGCCTGCCACCTGATCGAACTCCGCACCGCGCCCAACGCCCATTTCTCGGTGCGGCGCACCGCCGGCCAGATGTATGCCGCCCTGCGCGCCGTGCATCCGCTGCTGGCGCGCTATGTGCGGGTGCAGGACCGGCCGGCCTGGCCGGCGGTGGAAGCCGAGTTCTTTGCCTCCGTGGTGTGAAGGGGTTTAATCCGACTCATGACCCGACCGATCCACGTTTTGCTGGTGGCCGATCCCGATGACGCCGCGCTGACCCTGCTCGACGAACTGCGGCGCAATGACTACGCGCCGACCTGGGAACGGGTGGAGACCTCGGCCGACCTGCGCGCCGCGCTGACGCGTGGGGGCTGGGATCTCATCCTGGCGGAGTACGCGCTCAAACATTTCAGCGCCGCCGCGGCCCTGGCCGTGCTGCGGGATTCCGGGCTGGATATCCCTATCCTGGTCTTGACCGATGCGGCCGAGCCGGAGAATATGCGCGCCGCGCTGAGCCTGGGCGCGCACGACTGCATCCGCCTCCAGAACCCGGCCCGGCTGGTGCCGGCCGTGGAACGCGAGGTGCGG
>JAGOBN010000638.1 GCA_017999235.1 Anaerolineales bacterium
AGGTGCCGTCCATCACCGCAAAGACGCCGGGGTGAATGTCCTGCTGGATCATCAGCAGATCCACCAGCGTGTCGTGGATAACCGAGTGCGTCCAGTGCCGGTTGCGGTGCAGCAGGCCGCCAAAGGCATTCTTCATGGCGCCGGTGATGGTGGTGAAAACGTGTGTTTTGACGGTCGGCAGGTGGACGATGTTCTTGCCCACCAGCGCCTTCGGGATAAATACCCCGTTGGGGTAGACCTTATCCAGCACCAGGAACGGGCGCTTGGGCTGGTACTCGAACCACTCGAACTGCTCTTCGTACAGGTAAATGCACGGGATGCCCAGCTGATCGGTGACGAAGCGATGCTTGTTATTGAACTCGCCATCACGCGCGTCCACCACCACGGTATCGTTATGGACGCCCACCAGGTCGGTGTAGCCGGCCGCCTGCAGCGCCCGCGCCACGCCCTCCACCTGCCACGGAGCCGAGGAACAAGCCGGGTACCAGGTCTGCCAGGAGATGTTGATTTTCAGGGCCGTGGTGGGGCCGTGGGGCAGCGCCGCGCGCACGCCGGCCAGCTCCATCAGCCGGGCGTAATCCTCAAAAACCGTCTCCGGCCGGGTCTTCAGGACCGCCACCCGGCCTTTTCCAGGAAAGTCGCTCATCGAATTGCTCCTTTTATAACAATCAAAGTATAGCGCATCCGGCCGAGTAACAAACCGGGCCGGCGGAGGCTTTCACCTCGCGCCGGCCCGGAAAGTGATCGTCGCCGCCCAGCGCGGCTAGGGCAGGATGGTGAAGACCGATCCGTCGCCCCGGCCAAAGACCTCGGGGAAGTAGGTCTCGCGCGCGGCGGTGGGCAGCACTTGATAGACACCCGGCCGCGAGGCGTGCAGGACGTAGGTGTACTCGTAGGTGCCGCGCGGCAGGTAGTTGGCGAAGAGCGCCACCTTGTCGTCCCGGATCTCGCTCTTGGAGAACCACCACCAGCCCCAGCCGTAGTAGAACGGGTCAGCCGGGTCCAGCAGCGGCGCCTGGCCCACCACCGAGGTGGTGAGCAGGCTGGTATCCACCGGCTCGGTGCCGGCCGGGATGGGGTCTTCCAGCGCCAGATAGTACAGGTCATTGGGCGCGATGAGCGTGACCTTGACGCGGATATCGTCGCCGGCCCGGGCTTCCGTGACCGGCGGACAAGCCGGCTGAGCCTGGCCGCCGCAGTCGCGGCTCACCAGGGTGTAGGTCCGGCCGACGATGACGCCGCGGCTGATGGCGCGCACCTCCGGCACCGGCAGGAACAGGTTCAGGTGGGCGGTGTAGTACAGGCGGCCGGCGCCGGCGCCGCGCTCAAAGATGAGGCGGTTGGCCTGATCTTGCAGCAGTTCCGCGATGGCGACGCTGACGGTCTGGGTCTCACTCAGGTTGCTGGCCTGGGCTTGGTCCGCCAGCAGGAGATTGCCGTTCAGGGTCAGCCGGTAGTTGTAGTCCGCCTGCAGTTCGCCGCTGACATCCATCCACTCCGTCAGGGCCAAGATCGCCCAGACCGTCTCCTGGGTGGTCTCCCAGGCCTGGGCGGTGCGCGCCGACATCAGCCAGCGCACCACGTTGGGGGCCAGCTGGTTTTCAGCATCCAACCGGGCCAGCGCCAGCAGAATGATCGACGTCGAGCGCGTGTCGGTGTTCAGGTTCCACCAATCGCGCTGCTGTTCTTCCCAGTGCGCGCCGGTGGCCGAGAGGATGGCGGCGTTGTTGAGGTCGCTCAGCAAGGCCTGGATGCGGCTGTCGCCGCCGTCCACGGCCTGGAGGGTCAGCGCCAGATAGGCGCGGGCATAGGCGTCCAGCCGGTCGCGGGCTTCATAGAGCGAGATGGTGGCGCTGACATCGCCCTGGCCGGCGTCCGCCAGCACGAACAGGATGAAGGCCTGGCGGTTGAGACGCCAGTTTTCATCCAGCGCGACCTGGTTCGGGGTAAACAGCTGGCCGGCCAGGTAGGCGGCAGCGCTGTTTCGCGCGCCGTCGTTGACGGCCAAGCCGCTTTGCTGAGCCTGGCTCAAGCCGAAGAGCGCGTAAGCCGTCAGGTAGGGGTTTGATTCCTCGGTGTTCCACCAGCCCCAGCCGCCGTCCACGTTCTGGCGGGCGCTCAGCTTCTGCACCGCCGCGTTGACGAGCTCCTTCAGTTCGGCTTGCAGGGCGGCGTCCGCCAGCCCGAGCTTCTGGAAGGCGCGGTACGTCACCACATTGGGCAAGAAGCTGGAAACGATGGCCTCGCTGGAGTCAAACTCCGGGTTCTCCAGGCTGGTCAGGGCCGGCAGGGTGGCGGCCGCCAGCGAAGGCGCCACGTTCACGGTCAGGTCGCCCTGCGTGGCGTCATAGCGGCGCGGCAGGCTGATGGCTTCCAGCCGCGGCGTGGCGTCGGTGAGTTCGCCGGCAGTGCCCACCGTCTCCGGCGCCGAGTACTTGAGGATCGGCAGGCGCTGATCCGGCGGCTGGGCGAGCGTGGGCTTGGAGGCGTCGCTGAAGCCGCCGCCCTGGACCGCGAAGGTCAGGTCCGCAAACTCGCCGTCGCCGGCGGTGACGTTCCAGGTCACTTCCACGCGGCCCTGGGCCGGCACGGTGACCGCCTGATCGGCGGCGGAGGTGACGGTGACACCCTCCCCGCTCAGGCGCGCCGTCACGGCCAAGTCCTGGGGCGTGTTGTTGTTGATCACGGCCGCCAGCTCGGCCTGGTCGCCGGCCACGAAGAAGCGCGGCGTGACCGGGCGGATGAGCAGGTCCTTGGTGGCCACGATGTCCACCGTGCCCTGCCCCACCAGCGTTTGGGCGGTGACGCCGCGCGCGTCCAGCCGCCAGGTGGTGAGGTTATCCGGCAGGGTGATCTTGAAGGCGGCCTGGCCGGCCGCATCCGTGGTGATGGTGGCCTGCCAGTACGCGGTATCCAGGAAGTTGGAGCGCACTTCGTCGAAGCCGGCCTCCGCACCGCCGCCGCCGCCCTTGGCCGCCGCGGCGTCCACGTTGAGCCGGTCCACCGAGCGCGTCAGGCTGGAGGCGGTCCGCACCCCCAAACCGCGCTCGCCATAGAAAGAGTCCAGGATCGGGCCGGCGTTGGGGGCGCTGAGCTGCAGGACGGCCAGGTCCACCAGGCTGAGCGAGAACTCGG